>JAISDG010000089.1 GCA_031265015.1 Spirochaetaceae bacterium
GGGAACAGCAAAGACCGGGAAGCCCGGGTGCTGGCGGAACTGATGGCCGCCCGAAAACCCGGGGAAGAACATAAACGGCCCAGCGTGGAAACCCTCCTGCACGATCTGCTGCCCTTTACTTATGTGGTCCACACCCATCCTTCCCTGGTAAACGGCCTTACCTGTTCCCGGAACGGGGAGCAGGCCGTTCGGGAGCTTTTCGGCGCTCTGTGGATACCCGTGTCGGATCCGGGTTTTGTGCTGGCTTCCGCCGTCAAGGAAAAACTGGACGAAAAACGCCGGAACGGCGAAAAAGCACCGGCTCTTATCTTTCTGCAAAACCACGGGATCTTTGTGGGAGCCGATACTCCCGGCAGGATAAAGACCTTGTATGAGGAAATTATGGCGGCCCTCAACGGGGCGGTAAAACGGCGTCCTGATTTCGGCGGCCCGGTAAGCGAATACGGCGGATCCGCCGGAGCCGCCCGGACCCTGCGGAAACTTTCGGGGGGCTCCGCCGTTTTTTCCCGGAACAATGAAATTGCCGCCCTGACGGCAAGCCGGGCCGCTTTTGCCCCGGTGTCTTCCGCTTTTACGCCGGATCATATCGTGTACGCCGGGAGCGATCCCCTGTTTATCGAAGGGGGAGAGGACATAGAAGCGGCCTGGAAAAACCATACGGAACGGACCGGCCGGCAGCCCAAGCTTGCCGCCCTGGAGGGAACGGGAATTTTCGGCATCGGCGGTACTGAAAAAAACGCCGCCCTGGCGCTGGAACTTTTTACCGACACCATGAAGGTAGCCGCCTATGCGGAAAGTTTCGGCGGGCCGCAGTTTATGCCGGAGGAAAAAATAGCCTTTATCAATAACTGGGAAGCGGAACAGTACCGGGCCAAGCTTGTTACGGAGAGTCCGCCCGCAAAGTAACGGTTTTGCGGATAGATCCGTTCCCGGAGCGTGAAGCCGCCTTGGGGCGGAAGAATTATTAATCAGGAGGGAATCATGAAAACGGTAATCAACAGCGACAGGATCGAAACGGCCTACGGCTTTGCCAAAGAAGCCTACGCCGCCCTGGGAGTTTCCGCCGATCAGGCGATACAGGATGTTCTTGCCATACCGGTCTCTATCCACTGCTGGCAGGGGGACGACGTGGTGGGCTTTGAAGGGGCCGACACTCTTTCCGGCGGCGGGATCCTTACCACCGGGAACTATCCCGGCAGAGCCCGGAACGGCGGCGAACTCCGCTCCGACGCGGAGTTTGCCTTTTCCCTGATTCCGGGGAAAAAACGGTTCAGCCTTCATTCGTTCTACGCCGAAACAGGGGGAAAAACGGTGGGCCGGGACAAGATAGACCCCGAACATTTTTCCGCGTGGATGGAGTGGTCAAAAAAGAAGGAAATCCATCTGGACTTTAATCCTTCCCTTTTTGCCCATCCCATGGCAAATTCGGGCTATACCATTGCCAGCGCCGATCCGAAGATTCGGAAATTCTGGATAGATCATGTCAAGGCCTGCCGGAAAATCGCCAGCGCCTTTGGGGAAAACCAGGGAACTCCCGCGGTGGACAATATCTGGCTGGCCGACGGTTCCAAGGATTATCCCGCCGACAGGCTTGGCCCCCGGGAACGGCTTCGGGACGGGCTGGACGAAATCCTTGACGTAAAGTACCCGGCAAACACGATCACCGACACGGTGGAATCCAAGCTTTTCGGCATAGGAAGTGAGGCCTATGTGGTGGGGTCCCACGAATTTTATATGGGGTATACCGCAAAAAAACAGATTAAGCTTTGCCTGGATACGGGTCACTTCCATCCCACCGAAACCATTGCCGACAAGATAAGCGCCATGCTCCTTTTTGTGCCGGGGCTTTTAATTCATTTTAGCCGGGGCCTCCGCTGGGATTCGGATCACGTGGCGACCTTTTCCGATGAAATGCGCTTTGCCTGCCAGGAAATCAAGCGGTCCGGGGCTATCGATAAAATTGACATTGCCCTGGATTACTTTGACGCGTCCATCAACCGCATCGCCGCCTGGACCATCGGCGCCCGGAATCTCCGCAAAGCGCTGCTTGAAGCGTACCTGGAACCCACCAAACTGCTGGTGGAAGCGGAAAAGAACGGGAAAAACCACGAACGCCTTGCCCTGCTCGAAGAATGTAAAACCCTGCCCTTCTCCGCGGTCTGGGACAAGCTGTGTCTGGAAGCGGGAACGCCGGTAAGTACCGCCTGGATAGAAACGGTCAACGACTATGAACAAACGGTGCTGGCTCAACGGAACTAAACACAGGAGTTTACCATGAAAACAACGGCTGTCCGCATCTACGGCGTCAACGATCTACGGCTGGAGGAATTCGACTTGCCGGAACTAAAGGATGATGAAATACTGGCCCGGATTGTGTCGGACTCAATTTGTATGTCCAGCCATAAACTGGCCCTTCAGGGGGCAAACCATAAAAGGGTCCGCTATGACCTGGCCGTCCGGCCCTGCATCATAGGCCATGAATTCTGCGGAGTCCTGGAAAAAGTAGGCGCCCGGTGGAAAAACCGGTTTAGGGAGGGGGATAAATTCGCCATCCAGCCGGCGCTGAACTATCCCGATGCCGGCGGCACAGCCACCCTGTGGGCGCCGGGATATTCTTACCAGTATATCGGCGGGGACGCCACCTATATTGTCATTCCCCGGGAAGTTATGGAGATGGGCTGCCTTCTGTCCTACGGGGCGGATAATTTTTTTATGGGTTCCCTTTCGGAGCCCGTGTCCTGCATTGTGGGGGCCTTCCACGCCCAGTATCACACCCGGGGCGGCTCCTATGTCTATGACATGGGCATCGCGGAAGGGGGTTCCCTGGCGCTGCTGGCTTCGGTGGGACCCATGGGACTGGGGGCTATCGACTATGCCATCCACGCTCCCCGGAAGGCGCAGCGGGTTGTCGTTACCGACATCGACGACGCCCGGCTTAAACGGGCGGCGGAACTCCTTACCGTGGAGGAAGCAAAAAAGAACGGGGTGGAACTTATCTATGTAAATACCAGAGACCTTGCCGATCCGGTTTCCCGTTTAAGGGATCTGAACGGCGGAAAACTCTTTGACGATGTCTTTGTCTTTGCCCCCGTTAAATCCGTGGTAGAAATGGGGGACGCCCTTCTGGGCCGCGACGGCTGTCTTAACTTTTTTGCCGGCCCCACGGATACGGCCTTTTCCGCGGCCTTTAATTTTTACAATGTCCACTATGAAAGCCACCATATCGTGGGAACCAGCGGGGGTAATACCGATGACATGAAAGAATCCCTGGCCATGATGGCCGGGGAAGAACTGAACCCGGTGTTCATGATCACCCATGTGGGGGGGCTGGACGCGGCGGCGGAAACGACCATCAACCTGGACAAGATCCCCGGGGGCAAGAAGCTCATCTACACCCATAAAAAATTCCCCCTTACCGCGATTGAGGATTTTGCGGAAAAGGCCGCGGCCGGCGGTGGCCCGGGGCCGCTTTACGGCGCGCTGGCGGAAATCTGCGGCCGCCACCGGGGGCTCTGGAGCAGGGAAGCGGAAGAGTACTTTTTGGCGAATGTCCCCGGCATATAGGCGGATTGCCATGGGCCGTCATCGTCCGCCGGGAATGACGGGGAACCGGGGAGCGGCCCAGGCGCGGTAGAGGAGGGAAATGCCGTAACCCGCGAATACGGCGATAAAACGGTCCACAATATTGATGGGTATGCGGGAAAGTATCGCCGAGGCCAGATACGGCACGTTGTTCCTGAAGAGGCTGAGTTTGAAGATGTCTTCCGGGTAGGTTCCTCCGGGAGAGGCGGGCAGTGTGTGCAGCACAAAATCAACCAGGCCGCCGGTAATACTGACAACGACACAATCCAGGGCCGCCAGTACCATGAGCTGGGCGGCTATTCCGATAAACGAAAACAGGAAAGATTCTCCTAACGGAACGAAGCGCCGGGGCCTCTTGGGGAGGCCGCCCGTATCCCGCCCGGGCGCCGGGACTATTCCGGAACGGAAAATTGAGACTAACAGTATTTCCGAAACAGTACAAAGGATAAAGGCGTTTACGGCCCAGAAGGTATCCGCGCCGGTATTCAGGATGATGTTACGCAGAATGTTGTAGCCGGGGTAGAGCAGCGCTCCGGTTAAAAGGCCGGGAAGCAAACCGAAACTGAAGGTAACGGCAACGGTAAAAACCGTATCCAGATATAACGAAAGCCCCAATACGCCGCTCACCAAAGCGCCGCAGGCCGCGTTGCCGAAAGCCGATAAGACGCAGAGGACAAGCACCTTCCAATGAACCGCCCGCGATTTACCGTTTCCCATTATTGTATTACAATGATTCCGTTCCGGCCTGTTGTCAAGGGAGGTACGATTCTATTTGCGTAGTACGAAATTGGCCCCTGTTTTGGCCTTGCTCTTGCTGGCCGGCGGATGCGGGAGAAGGACCGTGTACCCGTCGGTTTCCTCCCTTTCCCGGCAGTGGCTGGAAATAAAAATAACCCTGGCCCGCGCAAGGCCCGGCCCGGAGGGGGCCGATCCGGCGGGGCAGCTTGACGAATTTAACGCCGCCCTGGAGCTTTTTTTCGCCTCCCCCGCGGGCAGTCTCTACAGGGTTCACCGGCCCGAGGTTGGGGCGCCTGCCGCGCGTATAGCCAAAAGCGCCGGGGCGCTTAAAGAAGCGCTCGGGGACGAGGCGGCGGTTTCTGCCCTGGCGCTGGAAATAGACGCCGCCCTTGTCCAGGTGCAGAACATTGATACCGGCCTCTCGGATCTTATCCAGCTGCGGTATTTTCAACTTTTTTTCTTCTTTTCTCTGCTGATTATCATGACCATTCTGGCCCTCTGGCTCCTCAACCGCCATCTGGAAAAAGCGGTGGGCCGGGAACGGCAAAGCCGTATCTTTTCCCGGGAAGCAGTTCTTGCCCAGGAACAGGAACGTTCCCGCCTGGCGGGGGAACTCCACGACACGGTGGCCCAGGACCTCTGGCGGCTGACCTTTCAGACGGACAGCATCAACAGAGCCCAGGGGGCCGAGGAGCGGCGTCTCCTCTGCGGGGAAGTGGCCGGAGGGCTGCGGGAACTTATAAAGCGCGTCAGGACGATCTGCGACACCCTGATTCCGCCGAATTTCCGGCGGCGGGGACTGCCCGACGCGCTACGCGGTTTGTGTTATGATTTCGGACAGCGTACCGGCATTGCCTGCGCCGTTACCGTACAGGAGAATCTGCGCCTCGATCCCCTTGGCGTGGACAGGCAATTGCAGTGTTTCCGCGTTGTGCAGGAAAGCCTGGCAAATATTGAAAAACACTCCGGGGCCCGGGAAGCGGCAGTGCTGGTCAGCAGCGGAGAATCATACGGCGGGGTTTCGGGACCGCCGGTTTTGCGTATATGCGTTTCCGACGACGGCAGGGGTTTTGCCGCGCCGGACGGCGATTCACGGCTCGCGCTCAGGGCAAAAGGACATCTGGGCCTGTGGAGCATGTATGAACGGACCGCCTTCCTCCACGGGACCCTGCTTATTGACAGCGAAGCCGGTGAAGGTACGACCGTAACCCTTGAGATACCGCTTGTTGAGGAGAGTGAATCATGACCCGGGTTGTGCTGATAGACGATCATCCCCTGGCAATTAACGGCATAGGCGCGTGGCTCAGCGCCACCGGGCGTTTCAGCATTGCCGGGACCGCGGGAAGCGTTGCGGAGGCCCGGGATCTGCTAGAAAGCTTTGAAAGCCTGCCGCCGCTTTTCATCCTTGATATTGCCCTGGGAACGGAAAACGGCCTTGAAATAATCCCGGTTCTGAAAGAAACAGCCAAAAAACGGAAAGCCCTTCCGGGCATTGTGGTGTGTTCCATGTACGATGACATCTTCGTGATTCAGAGCGCCTTTGACGCCGGGGCGGACGCGTTTATTTCAAAATCCGCGGATATAACGGAAATTATCACCGCCATTGACACGGTAGCGGCGGGGGAAAAATATCTTAACGGCAAATACAAAATGTTGATACAGCAGGGGGCCGCATCGGGACTTACCGCCCGGGAACGCGAAATCACGGCCCTGGCCAAACAGTCCCTGAGTAATGATCAGATTGCCAAAAAAATGAATATCAGCGTGCGGACCGTACAAAATCATCTGGCCCATATTTATGTAAAAACCAATACCCATTCCCGGACCGAACTGGCGCAATTGTAGCAAAACGCCCCAATTTTCATCAAAAATCGTGCGTAAATTGCTCATAGACAAAACGAAAAAGTCCCTTCACTTTTATGCTAAGAAAGAATAAAAAAGGAGAATTCTATGACACATAAAGGGGCAATTTTTCTTTTTACCACTCTGACGACAGTATTTATATTGGGTGGCTGTGGAGGAGTAGACGATCCCGGCAATCCCGACAATCCCTATCCGGCCACATGGCTTGCACAGCAATTCGCCGCAATAAAAACGTCCGGGCCGCACACCATTACGGTAACCGAAAACAGTACGGAGACGGGCGCCATCTGGTTTGACGTTCCCGGCGCCACGGTAACCCTGGAAGGTGCAACCGGGAATGAAGTTATTACGGTATTGCCCACGCTGGGAGAGACCTTTTTGGGGATCCGCAAGGGGAAAGTTATCTTGAAAAACATAAAAGTCAAATACAACGCCGTTACTTCAGAATCATTGTTTTTTACCGATTCCTTAGGATCCCTTCAGATAGATACCGGCGCCGACATCACCTCTGCGGACGATATTTTTATAAAGGGAACATTTGAAATGACAGGCGGTTCATTCACGTATACCAAGATGAACGCATACGATTCAGGATTAGCGGGCAGGGGCGAAAGCCCAGGCGCACGCGCGGTTATGACCATAACCGGCGGAACGGTTAATTCCACTATATGGGCGGGGAAAAATTCAACGGTAACCGTTGGCGGCGATTCCGGCACCGTTGCCATAACCGGCCGAATCTCTGTTGACGGGGCAAACTCCTCGTTTGAAAAGAAGAACAACAGTACGATAACAGGTGATGTGTATGTATCTACGGATAAGCCGGATCTTTTTGTTATTGCTCTCGGGCAAATTGCGGACAGCGCACTGCTTAAAGCAAAGGTAGAGTCGGACGCCTCCGCCATCGTTGACAAAACAGGAGACTGGAAGGGCTACTTTCAAATAAGAATCACCGGAATACCGGCTACTATCATGGCTGACGGTTACGCCGGTCATAACCTTATTGGA
>JAISDG010000095.1 GCA_031265015.1 Spirochaetaceae bacterium
AACTATAATACCAAAAAACCGGCGGCAGGAACAGGGACATGCTTCCGTTCAACCTGAACTGCAGTGACAAACCTCTTCGAGGTTTGCTATTGCAGCCGTTTAATCAAATCGTCCGCCCGGGCCTTGTACCTGGCGGGATCCGCGGCGGAGGCTTCTTCCAGAAAGGCAACGGCCTCGGCTTTTTTTCCCGATACCGCGGCGTTCACTCCCCGGGCGTACTGGACCAGGGCTTTTTCCGCGCCGTATTCCAAAGCCGTTTTGTAAAAGCCCTCGGCTTCCGCGTATTTTTTGTCCTCGTATGCCAGAAGGCCCAGGTAATAGGGGGGAGCATAGTGACCCGGTTTAAGGGCCGCGGCTTTCCGGAACAGTTCCGCCGCCGTAGTATAATTTTTTGCCCCATAGGCCTTCTGGCCCTCGTCAATCAGTTCGGTAAAGGTTTTTTTCGAGGCGATATAGGCGTTATAGTCTCTGGTTAAAGTCGCGGCGGGGGTAAAGAGAGTAAGGCGGCTGTAGACCGCCCGGGAATTGTCCTGGGGGCCGGCCTCCGGAACAAGGAACATAAAAGCGTCCGTCAGGGAACGGTAGTAAACGCCGCCGGTCTCGGCAAGAAAAAACGAAACCAGGGACCACGCGTAGGCCTGGAAATTGGCGGGGACACCGCCTGTATCGGCCTGCAGTACCGCTTCGGGGGAAAGGGCGGATTTTTTTACGGTCTCCAGCCAGCTTAAGTTTTCTTCATACTCCAGGGCGTTCTTTCCCCGGTTAAAGGCAAGGGTGGTAAAATAAACGGCAAAACCTTCCCGGATCCAGGCCGGAGCGCCGGGTACGAAGGCCCGCAGAAACTGGACAAAGGCCTGGTGGGGAACAACGGTTTGCGCCTCGGCGCTGCCCTGGAGTATCACCAGTTCCCGGTTGGCGGGATTGTTGTAGTGAAGGTATACCGCCCCCGGACGGGTACTTCCCAATTTTGACGTAACGTAACTGTCGTATTCCTGCCTGCCGGCAAAGACCCGGACCCGGAGCGGGGACGAAAGCAGGGCCGGATTAAAGCAAAAGACTTTGTTGAACGCTTCAAAGCGCAGTTCCATTTCGGCGGAATAGACGCTGCCCGCGGAACTTCCCCCCTCCGGGGCCCCATCCGGAACCCCATCCGGGACAATCACCTCGTAATGGGCGGACCGGACCTGGGCCGGCAGGAACGCGGCGAAGCTTACAAAAAATCCAACGGCAAACAGCAGCTTTTTCATCATTAACACCCCGTATAGTTTTTTAAGGGCGGAAAGGCCGGATCACAAGACGCCTGGGCGTTTTTTCCGGTTATTCCTGCCTTATTTTATCAATAATGATATTTATCTCTTCTATGAGTATTCCCGTATATCGCTCGATGTTGTCAATAATATACTGTTGCAGCTTATGGATATTGCCCCCCAGCTGTATGCCGAAGGGCACGTCAATGGTAATAACCAGCCGGTATCCCGCGGCATCATCCTTAACGGAGATCTTTTTGATAAAGATCTTTTCGTTGTACTCATCCACACAGTGTATCACCATCTGGGACAGGGCCGCTTCCGAAATAATCACCTTGCCCCGTTTGGAATACTCCGGCCGGACCACGGATTTTTCATGAACCCGGGGGGTGGAGCCCAGGGTTTCGGGAAGGCGGCGGCGCTTGAAAATCCGGATAGCGTCGTAAAAGATCTGGGGATAGCTGCGCTTGACTTCGATGGAAGGCACCGGGATAACATGTTTCCCCTCGATCTTGCGGGTCCTGACGGCCCGCTCTATCTCCTCCTGGCTGGCAATGTCTTCGATGTGGATAATCCTGACCGGGGGGGGCAGTTCAAGTCTGGCGGAGATTTTGTTGACCATTTTTTCCGAAGTACCCAGCAGGAGTATCTTGTTAAACTTTTCCTCCCTTAGTTTGCGGATTATCTCGATTCGGCGCTCCTTGTCGTCAAAAAGGGCTGCCTTAACCGCCGCCATAAAGGTTTTTTCTTTTTTGGCGGAATGTCCCGCCAGGATCCTGTTGTTCCGGATTAAGAGGCCGTCGTCGATGATAAAATCAATGCCGTATTTCTGGGCTACCAGAACCGCCCGGAAACTTTTTCCGGTACCGCTTTCACCGATGAGGGCATAGGTTTTAATCCTCCGCAGGGAAAAGAAAAAATTCCGGAACATGGAAAACAGTATAGCAGAAGAAGGAACCTTTTACCACAAACGGCATACTGCGGCAACACCACGCTGCCGTGTTACAGCATTGCACTGCCGCGTTACAGCGCCGGAATGTCCGCCCCGCCGCGGGGCGGATTTTTTAGGATATCTCTACGGGCTTTCCGGTCGCGGCGCTGGCGTATATGGCGTCCACTATCTTCATCAAAACCAGGGCTTCTTCCGCGGTACTCAGCGCCGGCGCTTTTCCGTTAAGGACATCGATAAAGTTGGAAGCCTGACCGATGCGGCCCATGGATTCATCCTTTTCCGTTATAATGTCGCGGTTCACCTGGACGCCGTATTCCTCGGAGAAAAGGCGGCAGCTGTCAATGCTGGTAGCGTCAATGCCGTCGATGCCGAAAAGGCGTTCTACCTTGCCGCCGGCCCTGGTTCCCTGGAAGGTAACGGACACCAGCTCCCGTTCCACAAATTCCGCCCAGGAACAGCGGACCATCAGGACAGCTCCCGTGGCAAAGGTGATCATCGCGTGGCAGGAGGATTCCACATCGGTAATGCCCCCGGCGGAATCGGGAATGCCCCAGGGACCTTTAAAGGCCTTGTTGTCCATAAAGTCGTAAAAGGTCCCCGCCAGGCACCAAACGGGCCGGGGGTATCCCATAAAGTAAAGGGCCAAATCCATCATGTGGGGCAGATCGATCACCGGCCCGCCTCCGGAAAGGGCTTTGGTGGTGAACCAGCCGCCAAAGCCCGGTATTCCTGCCCGGCGGATCCAGGTAGCCTGGGCGGAGTTGATTTTGCCCGCGCTCCCTTCCGTGATGCAGCGCATCATGGCCCGGGATTCGGGACGGGCCCGGTTGTTAAAGTCGAACATCAGCCGCCGGTCCGCCTTTTTTGAAGCGGCAAGCATCTCTTCCATTTCCGCGGCGTTAAGGGCCGGGGGCTTTTCGCAAAACACGTGCTTTTCCCCGGTAAGGGCTTCGATGACTACGGCTTTGTGGTATTTGTTCGGCGTTACCACCGATACGGCGTCAAGTTCTGGCAGGGCCTTGAGCATTTCCGCCAGGCTTGCAAAAACCCTGCCCACTGGGCGGGTTTTTGCAAAGGCCTCCGCTCGGGCCGTGTCCGGGTCGGCGATGGCAGTAACTTCAGCGCCGGCCCGGACAAATCCATCATAATGGTAGGCAGCCATGCCCCCCGCTCCAACGATTCCCGCTTTTACTGCCATACTATGCCTCCGTTATTGCTTTTTCCTGTTCTGCGCCAGGACCGCGATAATAATAATGATACCCTGAACCAGTCCGTTAAGGAAGGGCGGTACCTTGGCCATGATCAGCACCGTGTTGATAATCCGCAGCATCAGAATACCCAGGAAGGTCCCCACGATCTTGCCCCGGCCCCCGGCCATGGACGTACCGCCGATTGCCACCGCCGCGATGGCGTCCATTTCGTAGGCATTACCCGCGCTGGCCGATGCCACCGCCGAAAGCCTGCTTGCCAGAAGGAAGGCCGCAAAACCGTAGAGGATGCCCGCATACACAAAGATAGTCGTTTTTACCCTGTCCACGGAAATACCCGAAAGCCTGGCCGCCAGTTCATTGGAACCGATGGCATAGACATAGGTACCGAACTTGGTTTTGGACATGATTATCGAGGTCAGGATCGTAATGATGATAAAGAAGATCATCAAATTGGGGAAGATCCACACTTGTCCCGCAGAAATAAGGCGGAAGCTTTCGTATATTTTTGTATCGATAGTAAAGGGCCCTCCCTGGCCTATCTGGTTAATCACCGAACGCCAGGCGGACATGGAGGCCAGGGTAACGATAAAGGGGGCTATGCGGCCCTTGGTTACCAGGACTCCGTTGATAAGGCCGATGATAAAACCCGCCCCCAGGCAGAAGAGCAGACAGACCCACACGCTGCCGGTGGAGTTAAGGACCTGTATGCCCATGCCGGAAATAAAGGCGCAGGCGGAACCGACAGTCAGATCGATCATACCCGCGGAGATCACCAGACTCATCCCCATGGCGCAGATGCCTACAATGGTTCCCTGTATAAACTGGTTTGTCAGGTTGGTCCAGGAAAGAAAAGAAGTCAGGCTTCCCAGATAGAGGTTGACGATGATCGCCACAATCATCAGTACGATAAAGCTCAGCCAGTGGCTGTAATCAGATGTAATACGACGCCAGGTAATTCTTACGTCTTTTCCTTCTAAAAACGTCAATTTCACCGTAAATCCTCCGTTTGCGTACCCGTAGAATGGGCCATGATTTTAACCTCGGTAATATCATTCCGTTCCAGAATCGCGTTGATCTTCCCTTTATAAAGGACTATACAGCGGTCCGCGACCTGCTGAATTTCGGGAAACTCGGTACTGAAAAGCAGCACCGCCTTTCCCTCCTTAGCCATATTGTTTACCAACCGGTAGATTGCATATTTGGACCTCACGTCGATGCCCTGGGTGGGATTGTCCATGATATATACGCCGGCGTTAATCTCCAGCCATTTGCTCAGGATCACTTTTTGCTGGTTTCCCCCGGAAAGGGATGTGATGGGGTCCGTATCGCTGGACGCCTTGATGTCCATTTTTTTCAGGTTTGCCAAAAAGCGCCGGTGTTCTTCCCTCCAGGAAACAAAAACTTTGTTATGCTTAACCGCAAAATAGGCCAGGGAATTGTTCTGCCTGATTGACAGATGGGGAACAATGCCCCGCTCTTTCCGGTTTCGGGGAATCATGGCAATGCCGCTCTGCATAACCTTCTTAATCGACCGGAGGTTCAGCGGCCCCGCGGCGGTGCGGATGGTTCCGCCGGTCACGGGACTCGCTCCGAACAGGGCCGTGGCAAGTTCGTCGGTCCCCGATCCCTGAAGGCCGGTAATCACAATCACCTCCCCCCGGTGGAGTTCCAGGGAAATACCGCTGAAGCTCTGCCCCGAAAGGTTGTCCGCTTTAAGAGCCACCTCGCTGCCGACGGAGGCGGAATCCTCCTTTAACCTGGCGGCCACAAAGGTCTTGCCGATAAGGAGTTCCGTGGCCTGCTGTTCGTTAATATCCTTAATGGCCCCGGACCGGACAAAAACCCCGTCCCGGAGGACCGTGTACTTCCCGCATATCGCAAAAACCTCGGGCATTTTATGGGAGATATAAATAAAACTTACCCCCTCGTCTTTCAGCCTGTTCATGATCACAAAGAGGTTTTCTATTTCCCGGGTAGTAAGAGCGGTGGTCGGTTCATCCATGATGATAAGTTCCGACTTAAAAAGCAGAGCCCGGGCAATCTCTACCAGCTGTTTTTTCGCGGTTTCCAGATTCCCCACCGGGGTAGATGCGTCGATTCCGGCGCTCATGTAATCCAGCACTTCCTGGGCCCGCCTGATTTCTTCCCGCTTTCGGACAAAGCCGTTCCGGACATTTTCCGCTCCCAGGAACATATTTTGATAGACCCGCAGGTCGTTGCAGAGGGAAAGTTCCTGGTGGATAAAACGGATTTTCATGTCCCCCGCCTTCCTGGGAGTCATGCCGTGCACAATGTTTCCGTTAATTACCAGGTCGCCCTTATCCTGGGGAAATATGCCGGCCAGAACATTCATCAGCGTGGTTTTGCCCGCGCCGTTCTCCCCCAAAAGACCATGGATTTCGCCGGACCCCACCGAGAGGGAAACATCCTTCAGGGCGCTTACCGGACCGAAGGATTTCGAGATATTCTTCATTTCAAGATTCATGAAAACCTCGCGTTTTAAAAAAAACTGCTTGCGGGATACACTTCCGCAAGCAGTTTCTTAAGGATGATTTTGCTACGGCCTAGATGCTGTAACGGGTTATGTACTGCTCAGTCTGCATATAGGCTTCATAGGTGGTCTTGTCGATCTCCGCGAAGGGGATCTTTACATAGGGAGCGCCCCTGGGACCTGCCGGAGCGTTTACCGCCTGGCCCTGCATAATGTCCGCGCCCAGTTTGACGGCATCGCGGATAAATGAAGGCGAGAAGGTATAGGTAACAAAGTCAATGCCCGGAAGGCCGGAATTGGTAAAGAGATCCATGTTTTCCCGCCGGCCACCGACGCCGCTGACCAGCTTGATGTTGATCCTGGCGGAGCCCTTGTAGTTCTTCAGGGCGCTGACGATACCCATCACTTCTTCGTCGTCATCGGTGTAGATTGCCTGGATGGATTCAACTTCCGCGGGACTGGCGGTATTGAGGAAGGTTTCCAGCTGTTCCATGGCGGTCTGCTGGCTCCAGTTGGTCACAAAGGACTGGACGATCTGGAACTTGCTGCCCGCGGTGGAAGCAAAGCCGTCGGCCCGTTCCTTGGGAACCGTGGAGCTGTCGCCGAGGAACTGCAGATAGTTCACCGTGCCGGATTCGGAGGCAAAGTATTTGGCAAAGTACCGGCCCATGGCTTCGCCAATACCGACGTTGTCACCGGAAATATCCGCGGCCTGGCCGTTGAAATTTTCGATAAACCGGTCATATATAACCAGGGGTATTTTGGCATCCACGACTTTCTGAGCCGCGTTGCGCAGTTCATCCCCCGTCAGGGGCCACAGTACGATCACCTTGGGTTTAAGCGCAATAAGGGTATCCACAGCGTTGTTCTGCTGCCCCGATTCACCGGCGGTAAGATACCGGTAGTCAAAACCGTTCTGCTCAGCCAGAGCCTTGGCTTCCGCCTCGCCGTGCCTGATTGATTCACCGGTAAAACCGTGATCCCCGGCCGGAGTAACAATACCCATTAAGGGCTTTCCGCTCTGGCCGCCTTTACAGGCAAAGCCGAAACTCAAAAGAACGGCCGCGCACACTACTAAAATTTTCCTCATAATTTCTCCCTGTATTTTCCCGAATTCCGGGAAGTCTCTATTCCCGGTTAATCCTAACGGTTTCTCTGTATACTGTCAATAGCACATGGCATAGGCGCACAAACGGCATACCGCGGCAACGCCGCGCTGCCGCGCCATACCGTCAAACAAAAACAAAAGGCGGCGCTTTAGGCGGTATGGGTAGCGATAAGGGTTTCTTCCAGGGCCTGGAGGGCGGCGTTTAAATTTTTCGCCAGCAGCAGGGAATAGAGCATATCCACCACGGCAAGCTGGCTTATCCGGGATACCATGGCGCCGGGCCTGAGAACCTGTTCGGTAGAAGGAACCAGCAGGGGAACCCGGGCATACCCGCGGAGGGTGTTGGGGGTTTCGCTGGTCACCGTGATCACGGCGGCACCCTTTTTTTTCGCCCACTCCCCGGCGGAAAGCATGGCGGGGGTTTCTCCCGAATAGGAAATGATGACCGCCGCGTCATGTTCTTTCAGGTTGCAGGCGGCGGTTATCTGGAGGTCCGTATCCAGGGGAGCCGAGCAGGGAACGCCGATACGGAGGAGTTTCTGGTACAGATCCTGGGCTACAAGGCTCGAGGCCCCCACTCCGAAAATCGCCGTGATCCGGGCCCGCTCGATAAGTTCCGCCGCCAGGCTTAAAAGGTGGATGTCGCTTAAGGATTCGAGCCAGGCCATACTCCGCTGGATGCCGCCTATCACGTCCTTTACGACGGCCGCGGGATCTTTTTCCCGGTTCAGATCCTGGCTGGGCAGATACCGTTCGGCGGAGGTCCTGAATACGTCATGGGAAAGGCGTATCTTGAAGTCCGAATAGCCCTCAAGGCCGATGCGCCGGCAAAACCGGACTATCGCTGCCTGGCTTACCCCGCTTTGTTTTGCCAGCTCGGCGATATTATAATAAACGACCTTTCTTGGCTCCGCGACAATATAGTCCGCGGCCTTGCGTTCCGCCTTGGAAAGCCTGGGAAGACATTCTCTGATGGTAAAAAGGATGCTGTCCAGAAAATCCTCCCTCGGCCCCGCGCCTTTTTCAAAAGCCGGCCCGGCTTCGCTCACCGTTCCGTCCGCCGATCCGGCGGCGGTTTTAAAAAGGCGCCGCCATTATAGTATGCCCGGAATCCCCCCGATACGGCCATCCGCCCGGGCAAGAAGTTCTTCCGCTTTGGATTTATCCGTTCCCAGAAGGACCATGACGACGGCTGTTTTGGCGTTTCCCCCGGAAGCTTCCAGCGCCGTCTCCGCCTCTTCCCGGGAACAGGCTGAAAGTTCCCGGATCATTCTGACGGCCCGGAGTACCAGTTTTTGGTTTACCGGTTTCATGTCTACCATCAGGTTTTTGTAAACCCTGCCCCAGCGGATCATCGCCGTGGTGGTAAGCATGTTCAGGATAAGCTTTTGGGCGGTGCCGGACTTCATCCTGGTGGAACCGGTCACTACCTCGGGACCCACTCCGGCGTAGAGCTTGTGCTCCGCCAGGGCGAAGGTTTTTGATTCCCGGTTACAACTGATAGCCCCGGTAACGGCCCCCAGGCTCCGGGCATATTCCAGGCCCCCCAGCACATACGGGGCCTGGCCGGAGGCGGTAATTCCCACCAGGACGTCCCGGGAGTTAAAGCCCCGGGCCTCCAGTTCTTTTTTCCCGGCGCCGGAATCGTCCTCCACCGCCTCCAGCGACCGGGTCAGGGCTTCCGGCCCGCCGGCGATAAGCCCCTGAACCAGGGCGGGATCGGTCCCGTAGGTAGGGGGACATTCGGAAGCGTCCAGTACCCCCAGCCGGCCGGAAGTACCGGCGCCGATATAGAAAAGCCGCCCCCCCTCTTTAAACGCGCCGGCAATGGCCTCCGCCAGGGCGGCGATTTCCGGCAGTATCCGGCCTACCGCGGGGGCGACCTTACAATCTTCCGCGTTAATAATGGTTACGATTTCCAGGGCGGACCTGGAACTAATGTCGGCGGAAGCGGCGTTCCGCTGTTCCGTCGTACAGCGCTCCAGTGCGTCATCTATCATAGCTTATATCGTATCCGCCGTCTTTTTTTCTGTCAAGAAATTTTTTTTCAATTTTACGGAATTTATTGCTTTTTTACGATTTTTTTAAAAAAAACTTGCAAAATAAAGGAAAACCGGGTATACTGTTGACCATGGAAATTGTTGAATACCGTCAGGATTTTGAATCGCCGCTGGTGGAACTCTGGAACCGGGTCTTATGGACCGATACGCTCACGATCCGCAAATTCCGCGGGCAGGCCCTTTTTGACGATAATTTTGATTCCTCCCTCTGCGATGTGGCCCTGGAAGACGGCCGGGCCGCCGGTTTTATTCTGGCTACCAAACGGAAGTTTCCCTACATGGAACGGGGGCTGGAACCGGACCGGGGCTGGATCAACGTCCTCTTCGTGGATCCGGCCTTCCGGCGAAAAGGCTGGGGAACCAGGCTGCTCCTGGGGGCCGAACAAAAACTCGCCGCCCTGGGGGTAAAGCAAATCACCTATGGGGCCTATTCGCCCAATTACTTTTTTCCCGGGGTGGACTGCGAAAACTTTCCGGAGGCGAAGGCCTTCCTTGAAAAGCACGGTTACCGGGCGGGGGAAGAAGCCTACTCCATGAAAAAGGACCTCCAGGGATACCGCCTGTCCGGTGAGGGCCGGCAAAAAAAAGAAGAGGCCGAACAAAAGGGGTACCGGTTTATCAATTTTGAGTACCGGTATGCCCTGGAACTGCTGGAATTTACCAGAACCGAATTCGGCGGCGGCTGGAAGCGGAACGCCCTTATCAGCATGCGGAACAACCTGGCGGAGGACTGCATACTCCTTGCCCTGAACAAAGGGGGCCGCATTGCCGGTTTCTGCATGAGGATGATCGACGGCAACCCCCTGCGCTTCGGCCCCATCGGCGTGGCGGCCGCGGAACGGAACGCCGGCCTTGGAGGCATACTCCTGGACATTATGCAGGGCGAAATGGCCCGGCGGGGACTTTACCAGCTTTTCTTTTTATCCACCGACGAACCGGGCCGCCGTTTCTACGAACGGCACGGGCTACAGGTGTTCAGGACTTTTACCGGTTACCGGAAGGAGCTGTAGGCGATGGGCGGAATAAAACGGATTGTCAGTATCGGCGCCCATTCCCTGGACGCGGAACTTTTGGGAGGTCCCCTGACGCTGAAATACGCCCGGGAAGGGGCCCGGTGTACCCTGATCCATGTAACCCAGGGAAGGCTGGAAGATCCCGCGGCGACCGAGGAAGCCAAAAAGGCGTACCTGGCGGAACTGCTTAACCAGAACAAGCGGGCCGCGGAAAAACTGGGGGCCGATACCATCTGGCTGGGTTATGTTTCCAGCAATATGCCGGACCTTCCGGAATTCCAGAAACGGCTGGAAACATACTTTACCGAAGAAAAGGTTCAGCTGGCGATTACCCACTGGCGGGGCTCCATGCATCCCAGGCACATCAACACCCATGACGCCGTTACCGGGGCGGTTAAACATCTGCGGGAACAGGGAAACCCCATCAGGCTCCTCTACGGCGAAACCTTCGAAGACCTGGTCGGCTTTATTCCCCAGGCGTACTTTAGCCTGGATGAACAGGAAGTACAGCAGTGGTTTTCCGCCCTGAAAGAATACCAGGTATTCCGGGGGGACATTAACGACTTCCCCTACATTCCCTACTATACGACCAACGGAAAAGTCCGGGCCATTGAATCCAACAACAGGGATTTTACGGTCTGTTATATGTACGCCAGTTTGATCGAAAACCGGCTTTTTTAAGAGGAGGAATTCATGGGGAAAGTCTACGTCCGGGTTGATGACCGGCTGATCCACGGCCAGACCATTGTCGCGTGGTGCCCCACGCTGGGAATAAAAGAAATTATCGGCATCGACGATGAAAGCGCAAAAAATCCCACGCTCAAATCCATCATGATCATGAGCGTTCCTCCGGGATATAAAACCCACATTGCAAGCGCCGGCGAGGCCGCGGCCCTGCTCGGCGTCCCCTCCGCCGGCAACCGGCTGGTGATCGTCAAATTCCCTTCGGTGCTCCCCCGTATCGCCGGGGCCCTTAAGGACTGCGAGTTTATCATGCTGGGTAACATTTCCAAACGGGACGGGTCGGTATACAAACTGGGGGGCGCCACGGGAATTTTTTACCTCAGCAAACAGGATGTACAGGATATCGACAATCTGGTTACACTGGGCTTTACGGTGAATTTCCAGCAGCTGCCAAACACGGCAAAAACCAGCTGGGATTCATTCAGAAAAACTATATCTATATAGATAAGGAGAAGAACATGACGATGACTCAAATTGTTCTGATTGGCCTATTCATCTATCTGGGATCCATAGGTTCAATCGTGGGGAATACCATAGGCTGGTACGCCCTGGGAAGGCCGCTGGTTGCTTCCTTTGTGGTGGGAATCATCCTGGGCGATGTTCCCGCGGCGATGACGGTAGGCATACCCCTGCAAATTATGTACATGGGGAATGTAACCCCCGGCGGCGCGGTAGCCTGGGATCTTTCCTACGCCACCTACATAGGGACCGCGGGAGCGCTGGTCTTTGGAAAAGGCCTGGACGTTACCGGGGTCATAGGCCTGGCGGTGGTGTTCGCCGGTATCGGGGGCCTGGTAGGCCAGCTGATGTGGAACCTTTCCTACGCGCTGAACCTGCCCTTAAACCGGGTGGCGAATAAATACGCCGAGGCGGGGGACGTTAAAAAAATGTTTATCCCCAACCTGGTCCTGGGCCAGATTATCGGCTTCCTCTGCCGCTTTGTTCCGGCGGTCATCGTCCTTAGCTCCATGACCGCCGCTTCCGCCCAAACAGACTTTGCGACCCTGATTCCCGGGTGGGTTACCACCGCTCTGGGAGTCTTCGGCGGCATGATGGCCGCCCTGGGGATGGGCATCATCCTTTCCTTCCTCTACAAAAAACAGTACCACATCGTGATTTTCCTGGGAGGCTTTATCCTCGTAACCTACTTTAAGCTGAGCGTCATGGCGGTGGCCGTGGCGGCGATTATCATCGCGGTGCTCTACTACACCGCGGCAAGCAGAAAGGAGGCCCGCCATGACTAAGACCATCAGCGATAAAACCCTCAAGAAATCGTTCTTTAACTGGTTCTTCTGGAACGGCTGCTCCCAGCAGGCCGAATCCATGCTGGGCATGGCCTTTGGGCAGGCCATGGCCCCGGTGATCGACGAACTCTACGACAGCCGGGAAGAAAAAGCCGAAGCCCTTAAGCGGCACATTACCCTCTTTAATACCGAATCCCAGGTGGGTTCCATTTGTAACGGAATTGTCTGCGGTCTGGAGGAAGCCAACGCCAACAAACAGTGCAGCCCGGAACTTATCTCCAGCGCCAAGGTGGCCCTGATCGGCCCCACCTCGGCTATCGGCGATTCCCTCTGGGTGGCCACCATCATCCCCATACTGCTGACCATTTGCCTTTCCATTGCCCAGGCGAACCCCGCCACGGCATGGCTTGGGCCCGTGCTGTACCTTATCATCTATCCTATCGGAACCTGCCTTCTTAGCTGGTTCCTCTTTAAGCTGGGGAAAAGGTCCGGCCTTGAGGGAATGCAGAACTTTATGGCCACGGGAAAACTCCATACCCTGACGGAAACCATGACCGTGCTGGGGCTGATTGTGGTGGGCGCGCTGACCGCTTCCTTTGTGTCGGTAACCCTGCCCATCCGGATTACCCGGGATGTGTACGACGCGGTGAATAACACGGTACTGGAAAACCAGGTTATCTTTAACGCCGACGGAGTGGTAAACGCCATATTCCCCAAGATTCTTCCCCTGGGCCTGACCCTGTGGGTGTACCGCCTCTACTCCAAGAAAAAATTCTCTCCCCTGGCGCTGATGGGCATTATCCTGATCCTGGCCCTGCTCCTTACCTGGATTGGCTATGCCACGGGCTTTTACGCCTGACGGTTCAGGCAGCAACAAAAAAACCGCCGGACAATCCGGCGGTTTTTTTATGGCTACGGGGCCGTTACGGTATCTGCCGTTTCCCCTTACTGTTTGACCCAGATGTCGGTGGGATCCCCGACGCTCTGGGTGAGCCTGTTTTTATCGGCGTTAAGAAAGAAACGATGGTTTCCTTTACTGTCAAGTTTCCAGGGAACATCGCCTTCCGCGGCTGTAGTAGTTCTGTTAAGATTCCAGCCGGTGGGATATTCAGCGGCCGCTTTCTTCATAGCCTTGCTGCCATCCACGCCGCCGTCATTGGCTATCGCCCTGCTGCCGGTGATTCTCGATGTCGCCGATCTGCCGTCGGAGTATTCCCACTGCAGCTGATCGGCGGTAATGATCAGCGTTGAATCAAAGGCCCGCTTGGAAGCCGCGCCGGTGCGGACCCAGGTTCCCTGCAGTTCCTCGGGTATTTCCCGGGAGAAGGCGTTAAGGTCCCAAAATACGTCCATCGCGCCCGCGAAAATGCCGACAACCTCGCCTAACGCCCTCATGTCGCCCTCGGGAGGATTTCTTTCGACAGTTCCCCCTGTCCGCAGATCGGTCAATTTAACATAGTCGATAAGACTCGCTCCCTCATCGTAGAGCGCCCGAAAACTTACCGTTAAACGCATGGCGTCGGTCCCTTCGCCCTCCGGGTTCCCCAGCGTCAAAAGGATCGTGGCGTAAAAGCCATAGACGTCAACATCGTCGTAATAAGCTTCTTCTACCGTAACGACACAGGGGGTGTCCATGAATTTTGCGGCGAAGGGCGCGTCTGTCCCGTATAAATCCCGGACCGTGAATAGTCCATTCCTGATCATGCCCAGGTAGGCGATGGGGAAATCCGCGGGGTAGCTCTCGAAGCGGACTTTGTCCATGTTGTAGACATGGTCCGCGTTTTGCGCCGGGCCCCCGTTTTTGGCGCAGCCGGCCAGCGCCAGCAGAACCGCGATTCCCAGGGCCACTGCTTTTTTATTCATGCAAAATCTCCTGCGGTCTTTCCCTGCCGTCAAAATATTTATGCCCTCCGCGCAAGCGGATAGTGTGCCGTCGCTACGGCTCCCCTAAAACCCGCCCGTGTAACCGCGCTTTTTAAGGGCCGCCTGTGACGTGAGGTTCATCTTGGAACAACCCCTGAAAGCGTTGTCAGAGAAGCTTATGGTTTCCACCGAATCGGGAATGGTAACCGTGGTTAAAGCAGTACAGTCAGAAAATGCGCCGTCTATAGCTTCGATCGTTGAGGGGAACGTTACCGAGGCGAGCCCACTGCAGCTACTGAAGGCTACGCTCTCTATCTTCGTAACCCCTTCGGGGATAACAAGTGCCGTAAGTTTTGTACATCCGTAAAACGCCCTGCTCGGAATAACGGTTATGCCGGTTCCCAGGGTAACCCTTGTCAACCCGCTCTTCTCAAAAGCGCTCTTTCCGATGGAGATAACGCTGTTGGGAATAGTCAGGGTTGTCAGGGCGCTGCATTCCTCGAACATACTTGCCCCGATAGCGGAAGCACCTTCGGGAATCGTAACGGTTTTCAACGCGTAACAGCCGGAAAAAATGTATTCCCCCATCTTGGTTACACTTTTGGGGAGCGTAACCGATTGCAGGGCTGTACAACCCGAGAACGCGCTTTCTCCGATTTCAATTACGCTGTCGGGAATGACGATGCCGGTAAGGGAATTACAGAGTCTAAAAGCCCTGTCCCCGATTGTGGTCAGTCCCGCGGGCAGGGTAACGGTGGTAAGCCTGCTGTTGTGAAAAGCGTAGTCCTCGATTGTGGTAAGCCCCGCGGACAGGGTAACGGCGGTAAGCCTCTCGTTATTACTAAAAGCCCCTTCCCCGATTACCTTGACGGGGAATCCCTCGATCGTGGCGGGGACCGTTACCCTCGCCGCCTGACCGGTGTACTCCTTAATCCGTACACCCTCGCCGTCATCGGTCAGTTCCACGCTAAAGTCGGACGCCGCCTGGGCGAACGCCGCCGTCCCGGACAGCAGCAGCGCCGCCGTCAACATCACGCACACACATCTCTTCATACCAAACACTCCTTAAAAAAAAAATTATTAACCGCCAGGAAAGATTTATTAACCACCAAGTCGCAGAAGTCGAAAAAGTTTAATGAGTTTTTTTCTTTAAACTTCTTTTACTTCTTCGCCTTCTTCGCCTTGGTGGTAAAATCCTTCTCCCCCCTGCTTTAGGCGCCACGGATGGCGCTGTTAGTACGCATAAAATCCGGCAAGGAAGCCGGATTACATCAAGGAATTACCGCCGACACAATCGGGCCCCAGGGGCCTTTTTTTTCGCCGTTTTCTATCTGGACGGCGATGTAGGCGGTGCTCCCGCTGTCGCCGTAGTCGAAGTTTATCAGGTCCTTCCGCCGCTGGGTCGAGAACGCATCGGTGAGGTTTTTGGGATTGGTGACGGGCTCGCCGCCGGGGGGGACTACCTTGAACCAGACCCGGTAACTCTTGTTGGCCCTGTCTTCGGGGCTCCCGGATATGTAGATGATCCGCACCCCCAGCTGGCGGGGGCCCACCAGGTAGATTTCTACCATCACCTGCCCGGTGGGGTTCCCGGTGGGAGTGGGGTGGGGATCATGGGGGATAAGGCCCAGGCTGATCAGGGCCGC
>JAISDG010000134.1 GCA_031265015.1 Spirochaetaceae bacterium
AAAGGTATGAATTTAGGATTGATAGGCGCGGGACTGGTAATGGGTCTTTCCGCCGTAGGTTCGTCAATCGGTATCGGCATCGCGGGTCAGGCGGTAATCGGCGCGTGGAAAAAATGTTATATCGCCAACAAGCCCGCGCCTATGACTCTGCTTGCCTTCGGCGGGGCGCCCCTAACCCAGACCTTCTACGGCTATATTTTGGGCTTCCTCTTTATGAAACCCGCGGCCCTTGAAGTGGTTAACGATCCGCAGAGGGGTTCCCTCTTCCTGGGTATCGGCATCGCTTCCGGGCTTGCCATAGCCTTTTCCGCCATTGCCCAGGGCAAGGCCGGCGCCGCCGGAGCGGACGCTACCGCTGAAACCGGTAAGGGCTTTGTCAACTACATGATGATCGTGGGTATCTGCGAAACCGTAGCTATTTTTGCGATGGTCCTTTCGATGATCAGCCTGGGGCTTTAAGTAAGACCGATCCCCCCGGATAACCATGTCCGACAGGACCCGGCTCATAAAAATCGGCGGCTTTGACCATGTCGAGCCTGTCTATATCGGCGGCGGCCGGCCGCCGGTTATTCAAACCATGTGGAAGGACCGCCTTTCCGCCGCGGATCTGGAAGGCCCGGCGGGAAAGGAGACCCTGGCCCGGATAGACCGCCTCAAAGCCATGGGTTGCGGTCTCCTCCGTTTCGCGGTCCCCGATCTTCGGGCCGCCGAAGTTCTGGGGAAGCTTGCCTCCCGGGTCAGCCTTCCCCTGGTGGCGGACATTCACTTCGATTACCGGATTGCCCTCCGGTGCCTTGATTTTCCCGTTGCGAAAATTCGTATCAATCCCGGTAATATCGGCGGCCGCGATAAGGTGGAGGCGGTGCTGGATAAGGCAAGGGCCAAGGGCCGGCCTATCCGCATCGGGGTCAACGCCGGGAGTCTCCCCCAGGACCTGCGCCTGGCGGTGGAGCAGGGAAAAATGGACCGGCATTCGGCCCTGGTGGAAGCCGCCGCCCGGGAACTGGCGATCTTTCGGGATTTTGACTTCTACGACTGCCTGGTCTCCATGAAAGCCTCCGGAATTGCCGATACTATAAAGGCAAACCGCCTGTTCACCCAGGGAGGGTTTTCCCTGGGAAAAGAGGGGGAGGTCCCCCTTCATGTGGGGGTGACCGAAGCGGGGCCCCTGGTGGCGGGGGCAATTCGGAGTACCGCCGCCTTTTTAAACCTTTTAACCGATGCCATCGGCGATACTATCCGGGTATCCCTTTCGGATACCATGGAAAACGAGGTTATCGCCGGCCGGGAGATACTGGGAGCCCTCTCCGACCTTCAAGGCGCTGCCTGGCAGGGGGGGGTAAAAATCGTGTCCTGTCCCCGCTGCGGCAGGAACAGCTTTGACACCCACGGTTTTACCGAAAGGTGGCTGTCCCGGCTGTACAGTCTGCGGAGGGATCTCACGGTCGCCATCATGGGCTGTGTCGTGAACGGCCCCGGGGAGGCCCGGGACGCGGACCTGGGAATCACCGGAGCGGGGGATAAGGTGCTGATCTTCCGTCATGGCGCGGTTATCCGAACCATCCGGGCGGAAGACGCGGACACGGTTTTTTCCGAAGAGTTGGAGAAATTGTAATTAAACAGGGTTTTCCTAAATATCAGATTGGGGAATGGATCCGGGTGATCCTAGACTCCATATCGTGGGATTTTGGAGTGTCCCATGAAATTGGTATGGTGGAGGAGCAAGATTGAAAAAAAAATTGCTGCTGGTTTGCATTGTCGGACTGTTGGCCGTCAATGCCTTCGCGGATCACCCAAGTAGCAGGCTTGGCCTGGGATTATTTATGGGTGGTGGTTATGGTAGTGTAGGGGGTGGTCTGTTCAATCCCGGTCTAACGCTGAAAGTCCCCGGGGTGCCGGTTTTTTGGGGCATAAATGTCGCCATCGGTAGTGTAGTAGGCCTGAGCGTCTCAGGGGACTATTACTTTTTTGACGCCGATCTGATAAAAGCCGGTGCCTTCGATCTGGATTGGTTCCTTGGTTTAGGCGGTTTTGGCCACCTTTACTTTGGAGACGCTTTTTCCTTTGCCCTGGGAGCCCGGGTTCCTATTGGCCTGTCCTGGCATATCAATAGAACCTTTGAGATTTTCGCGGATGTGGCGCCGGGCATAGGCGTTACCTTTAGCTCACGTCCCCTGTATTGGACTATGGCGGGGGAACTGGGGCTGCGGGTCTGGTTGTAAGTGCGGATGGGCCGCTAAAGACTAAGGTTCTGAGCGGCCCCTTGTCGAAGGTCCGCTCGATTGCCGCACCGACGCGGCAATCGAGCGGGGTTGTTTTGTGAGTAGAACCATGCCGGTAAGAACCTATTGTTGGATACTCATGCTGCTTACCCTGGGGGGTGTTTTTGTCCCGGCCCAGGAAGAGCGGCCTTGGTGGTATACCATGGAACAGGGAAAACTGTTCTTCCGGCAGGGGGATTACGGCAGCGCCCTTTTATCTTTTGAAGATGCCCGCCGGCAGCGTTATGACCGCTACGCCGGCATGGAAAGGGATTTTATCAATTTCCTTTCCATGCCCGAAGTCCGCCCTATCGGCGATTCTCTTACTACCCTCGAATCGTACGTTCGGGAACGGAATCATGCGGGTGTGGAAGATGTCCTGCGGGAGCTGTTCTACCGGGTTTCCCGGGAACAGCTTCGTGATTCCGCCCTTGTGGCCCTGGAAGAGCTGGGAAAATTTAAAGACTATCCGGAGGCGGAATACTGGATAGGGGAAACCTACCGTGTGGAAGGGGAACTGGGCCTGGCCCTGGGGCAGTACCAGAAAGCCCTGGCCCTGAACGCGCGGCTGGAGGACCCGAATTTTGAACTCGATCTGCTTTACAAAGTAGCGGACATATACCGGACCCGCCAGGAGTTTAAACAAATGGAGGAGACCCTCTTGACCATTGTGGAGGGGAGCAATGTCCGGGGCGAACCTTGGGATCCCCTGTGGTCAGGGAATATGGGAAGTTCCGGCCGGTTTGCCCGGGATTCCATGGCCCGAATTCTGGAAAATTCAGGCCCGGTCCGTTTTCTTGTCATGTACCGCTACAACAACGGGCCGGTGGAGCGGGCCCACCGCCTCCTGGGCTTGTATTACTATGCCTCAAACCGGTATAACCGGGCGACGGAACACCTCATGTTCGCCTTTCTTATCCAAAATTCCGTGCTTATTGAAGAAACGCAGCGAAGCCACTACGATTATGTCTTTGAATCGCTGGATACCCTGCTGGATACCCTGGAACGCCGGGACGATCTGGCACGTTTTATTGAACGGGTGGAATATTACCGCTGCGCCTACTACCTGGGAAGCGTCCTTTACGGTATCGGCAGGGCGGCTTCCGCACGGGAACTCTGGACCTTTCTTAGCGGACGCGAACGGATTGGCGCATGGCAGAGCAGAGCCCTTGCCCAGCTTCAAAGGCCCCTTGTAGATTCATCCCAGGATATGCGGGGCCTCTACTAAGGGCCGGCCGGCCGGTTGACACGCTCCCTTTTCTCGTAGTATCTTAGCCGCTATATAGTACGATATAAAAATGCCGTATACGGCAAGGAGATTACCCTATGGCTCAGGCCAGTAAAAACTCGCGTACCACAAGCGCCACCCAGAAGTTCTTTTGTTCCTGTGGTGGGGAAGTCAAAATGAAGACCCTTTTCGAAAACGGCAAGGTAAAGAATGTTGCCGAATGTGAAAAGTGTAAGCGCCTTGAACGCCGCCCGTCGGATTTCAAATAAAACCGGCGTAACGTAGTATAATTTGGCAAACCCCGCAGGGTCGTTTGCCGTATCTGGAGGGTTTCCTTTTGGCAGGTAAAAGCAGTTCCGCTGAGAAGCGTCACCGGCAAAGTGAAGAGCGCCGGCTTCGGAATAAATCGGCACGAAGCGCCGTTAGAACCAGCGCGAAAAAGTTTATGGCGCTGGCCCAGAAAAAAGAGATGGTAGAGGCCGAAGCGGCGCTTAAAGATATGATCAAGAAACTTGACAGCGCCGCCGGGAAGGGAATTATCAAAAAGAATACCGCCGCCCGCAAAAAATCCAGGATGCAGCGGTTTTTCAATTCGATAAAAGCCGCCCAATAACTAACCCCTGGCCGCGCCGGCGTACTATGGCGGAGAGGTAATGGCGGCTAAAAAGTATACCAAAGCGGATATTATCGATTCATTATACGAAAAAACCGGTATGAGTCGAAAGGAAATTCGTGTCTTCGTTGATCTATTCATCGATGAGATAAAAGATGCTCTGATGCGAAATTCGGCTATCGAACTGAGGGGTTTTGGTACCTTTGAGATTAAAATCCGCAAAGGCCGGTCCCGGGCGCGGAATCCCCGGACCGGGGAAACGGTGGAAATCACCTCCCACGGGATCGCCGCCTTTCGGCCGGGCCGGGAATTGAAACAGGCCGTTTGGAATATTGGTCACCG
>JAISDG010000157.1 GCA_031265015.1 Spirochaetaceae bacterium
AAAATCGCGGCGCCCCAGAAAACAATCATGGTATATGATAAATTTAAGGCGCCGGGGAGGTCAAGGGCGGTTACTGGATAATCGCGATATTGCCCGAAGCGATCCTGGCATACACCGTATATCGGGGATTACTGCCCACCGGCCGCATCACGGTTGACCGGTCCCGTACCCGGTAGCTGCCCTTTGGGGATTTTAGGCTGATAGTACCGCTTTCGGTTTCCGCGTCCAGATTAAAGGCCGCGTCCGCGGGCAGGGTGATGCGTCCGCCGCCGCTGGAAACCGACAGCGATATGTTATCCGAAAGTTCCGCCACATCAAGGCTGATGTTCCCCGAATTGACCCGGGCATCCATCTTTCCCCGGAGCCCTTGTATTTTCGTATTCCCCGAATTGACCCTAACGCGGTGCGCCGTGCCCTCAAGCCCGGCGCAGGCAATAGTGCCGCTGGAAACCGCCAGCGATGTTTCACCGTAGAGGCCCCGGGCGCGGAGGGTGCCGCTGACGATCTGTATATCGATAATCCGGGCCCGAAGGCCCTGCAGTTCCACGATGCCGCTGGCAAGGCGTATCGCCGCTTCGTCAAAGGAAAAATCCGCCGCTCCGTTCAGGGTGCCGCTGCGGAGCTCCAGGGTAAGTTTCCCCCGGAAATTTCTTGGTACGCCGATGTATACCTTGTTCCTGTGTCCAATGCCGGGAAAACCCCAGTCCCTGGATTCGCCGGTAATGGCCAGGGTGGTTCCCGCGCTTTCCACATCGGCGTTTTTCACGCGGCGCAGATCCTCTTTCAGGATAAGGACATCCCCGCTGGTCTGGCCCAGGGTGATGTTTCCCTCCTGGTAGAAGATCGAAAGGGCGGTTATGTCTTTCAGGGAAAAGTTCCGTTCCGTTTCTTCCGCGCCCAGGGCGGAAGCCGTCAAAAAGACCAGCGCGGCGCAAAAGGGCAGCAGGCGCTGGTGTAAGGCACGTTTCAAGGTAAGTTTCATTGTATGCTCCTTAGTTTTCTTTCTTTTCGTTTTTAAGCATCAAACCCTGCACGCAAAGCTGTGCGGGCACGGCAAATAAAAAGGTGATCCATGAATACCGGAAACCGGCGATAAATCCGAAGAGGATACAAAAGGCGGCGGCTCCCATCCAGATGGCCCCGGAAAACATGCCAAACCGGGCTTCTGTTTTGGGGTCGTGAAACAGGCACGCGCCGGTGGTGAGTTTTGCCCAGGATTTTTTCCGGTCCTTTTCGGTCAGGACCAGAAAAACCAGTAATCCGGCCGCCGGGATCACCAGGGGGATAAGGATTCCCAGGGCGCCTACCAGGCTGTACCCGGTACCGGTACTGAAGTAGGTTAGGGGAAAGAGGATAATGCCCGCGGTAAAGAGGAAAACTCCCAGGGCGTACCAGAGGGCCCGTTTCTTTGACACCGGGTAGAGGGCCGGCAGTTCCTGGGTTAGTCCCAGCCAGGTAAAGCCCGCGGCGGAAGCCGGCGCGGAGAGAAGGAGAACGCCGAACAGTACCGTGAACCGGTGACTGTTTTCGATAAGGCCGTCCAGGGAAGGGACGCCGAAGTCGTCTCCGCTTTCCGCCAGGAAGGCGATGGCGGCGCTTACCATACCGAAGACCAGCGCCGCGCCGCAGACCACATAGGCCGCTACCCGCCGGGGCGTCATGTAGCGCCTAACGCTCATGTAGGCTTCTCCCAGGATCTCCTGTTTTTTCCGCAGGCTGATTTCGTCCGCCAGGGCGGAAATATCCCCCAATTCCGCCGCGGCCTTTGTAAAAGCCGCGTCTTCGTCCATTCCCTTCCTGACCAGGCTTACAACCTTGTCGGCCATGTTGCTGGCCAGTTCTTCCTTAAAGTCCGCCAAAGCCCCGGTTTCTTCATAGCCGGAAAAAAGCGAATCCACATAGGTCTTTGTCTCTTTCATAATCACTCCTCCTGTAAATGGTTTTTCATGCTTCCAACAGCCTGTTTACAATCCTCTGGGTAAATTTCCAGTCCTCCAGATTTTTCGCAAACAGCTTCCGCCCCGCCTCGGTGATCCGGTAGTACTTTCGCCGGGCCCCCTGGGTTTCATCCCCCCAGTAGGATGTGATGCGGCCCTCCCCCTCAAGCCGTTTGTAGCTCGAATAGAGGGTTGTTTCTTTAAGTTCGTACTCTTCGCCGGTCCGTTCCAGAATACGGTTGTAGATTTCAAAGCCGTAGGCGTCGCCCGACATAAGGACCTTCAACACAATGGTATCCGTATGCCCCCGAAGCAGATCGGACGATAAGTGACTGTCCATGTATACCTCCAGTCGTTTATCTTTATTTGCCATATATAATTATATATCATATTACTATGACTGTCAAGTAAATTTTTAAAAAAATTTCTTTTTTCGCCCCTTCTGGTTTTTTGAAGGGATCGGTCCCGGATTCAGGCATTGCGCGCCTTCACTTTTGGCCTTTTTTGTGATACCTTAAAGATATGCCCTATGCTGGAAATGGAACGGAACTGATCCGCAAAAGGCGGGAAAAAGTCAAGGAGCCCGAAGAATACCGGGTGATCCTCCTTAACGACAATTATACCACCATGGAATTTGTGGTTGAGGTGCTGATGGGCGTCTTCCACAAGCAGCGGGAAGACGCCGTCAAGATTATGCTTGACGTACACCAGAAGGGCAAGGGAACGGTGGGGGTGTACCCCTACGACATAGCCCAGACCAAGGCAAACCAGGTTCACGCTCTGGCCCGGCAGTATGAGTTCCCTCTTAAATGTATTGTTGAGCAGGCTTAAAACGGACTTGTCCGGCAGCCCGGCAGGCTGCCCGCTAACCCGCGGCTGGCTTGCAAGTTTTGCGGAGGGGAGAATACTATGAAAATCAGCCATCATGTTCAGGCCATTATCAATGCAGCCTACAATGAGGCAAAAGTCCGAAACCATGAATATCTGACACCGGAACATATACTCTATGCCGCCCTTTCCTTTAACGAAGTCCAGGAAATATTTGCCGCCTGCGGGGCAAACGTCGGCCAGCTTAAAACCGGCATGGAAACGTATTTTGAGCAGAAAGTCCCCATCATAAACAATTCGGAACCCACCCAGACAGTGGGTTTCCAGAGCGTGCTGGAACGGGCGGTTATGCAGAGCCAGTCATCCCGAAAGGATACCCTGGATGTGGCGGATATGCTGGTCTCCCTCTTTGACGAGGAGCGGAATTACTGCGCCTATTACCTGAGAAAGGCGGGGATTAAACGCTTTGATCTGGTCAGTATTCTTTCCCACGGTTACGAGGGAGAGGGGCCGGATACGGTCTCCGGCGGCCCGGAACTTCACCGCCGCGGAGACCAAAGGGAAGAAGAAACCGAAACCGGCGATCCGGGTCCCCGGAAGCAGCCCAAAAAAAACGTTCTGGAAAAGTTCGCCACCGATCTTACCGCCCTGGCCCGGGAAGGCCGGCTGGAGCCGGTGATTGGCCGGGAAAACGAGCTGGACCGGACCGTACAGGTTCTCTGCCGGCGGCGGAAGAACAACCCCGTCCATGTGGGGGACTCGGGGGTGGGCAAGACCGCCATTACCGAAGGCCTGGCCCAGCGCATCGTGGCGGACCAGGTGCCCCCCACCCTGAAGGGCTTTTCGATCTTTTCACTGGATATGGGGGCCCTGATTGCCGGAACCAAATACCGGGGGGACTTTGAGGAGCGGGTCAAGCGGGTTGTGGAAGAAATGCTCAAAAAGGAAAGGGCCATTCTTTTTATCGACGAGATCCATACCCTGGTGGGGGCCGGCGCGGTGTCGGGGAATTCCCTGGACGCGGCGAACATTTTAAAACCGGCCCTGACGTCGGGAAAACTCCGCTGCATAGGAAGCACTACCCACGAAGAATACGGAAAATTCTTCGATAAAGACCGGGCCCTGTCCCGGCGGTTCCAGAAAATCGACATCACCGAACCCAGCGAGGAAGACGCTGTGGCAATTCTCCGGGGGCTTAAAACCAAATACGAGGATTATCACCGGGTTCATTACAGCGACGGCGCCCTGGAAAGCGCGGTAAAACTTTCCGCCCAGTTTATCACCGATCGGCGGCTTCCCGACAAGGCTATTGACGTTATCGATGAAGCCGGCGCGTTTGTCCGCATCGAAGCGTTTAAAAAAGAACGGGACGAAACGGAAACCGTCCAGGCGGAACTGCCGGACAGCGCCGCGGCCGGGAGCAAAACGATCCAGGAAGGAACGGTTGATTTTATTGACATCGGCATTACGGAAATCGAAACGGTGGTTTCCAGGATTGCCAGAATCCCCGAGCGCAATGTGGGGATAAGCGAAAAGGACAAACTCAAAACCCTGGAACCGGAACTGCGAAAGCGGATCTTCGGACAGGACGAAGCGGTTACCGCCGTAGTGAAGGCGGTTAAGCGGAGCCGGGCGGGGTTCCGGTCCCCCAATAAACCGGTGGCGAACTTCCTCTTTGTGGGACCCACCGGGGTTGGCAAAACGGAATTGGCCCGGAGCCTGGCGGATATTATGGATATCCCCATGCACCGCTTTGACATGAGCGAGTACCAGGAAAAACATACCGTTTCCCGGCTTATCGGTTCGCCCCCGGGCTATGTGGGCTACGAGGATGGAGGCCTTCTGACCGACGCGGTCCGGAAGCAGCCCCACGGGGTGGTACTGCTGGACGAGATTGAAAAGGCCCACCCGGATATTTACAACATCCTGCTTCAGATCATGGACTACGCTACCTTAACGGACAACAACGGCCGCAAGGCGGATTTTCGCAACATCGTCTTTATCATGACCAGCAATGCCGGCGCCCGGGACATCGGAAAAAGCCTTATCGGTTTTGGGGAACGGGTCAATGACGAAACCGCCGTAGACAACGCGGTGGAAAAAATCTTTACCCCCGAATTCCGCAACCGCCTGGACGCCGTGGTCCGCTTTGGCCACCTGTCCCGGGAAATCATGCTTTCGATCATCGGGAAAGAACTGGATGTCTTCAGAGAACAGCTTGCGGAAAAGAACGTAATCCTGGAAGTTTCCGACGCCTGCGCCCTCAAGCTTGCCGAGGAAGGTTATTCCCGGGACTTTGGCGCCCGAAACGCGGGGCGGCTGGTGGAAGAAAAGATTAAAACCTTCTTTGTGGACGAAGTGCTTTTCGGCGCGCTCAGCGAGGGAGGCAGGGCCCGGGCGGATTATGCGGACGGCGAATACCGGATCGACATTATGGAGACCGCCGCCGCGGCGGTGGACGGCGGCTAAGCTCCCCTGAATGAAGTACCGTCCCGGCCCCGATCCGGAGTTTCCCTACCTGGACGAAAACCAGCGCTTTTCTTTCCCCAATCCCCTGGACGCCGGGGACGACATTATAGCCATAGGAGGCAACCTTTCACCGGGGATGCTTCTTTCCGCCTACGAACAGGGAATCTTTCCCTGGTACAACCCGGAGGATCCGATCCTCTGGCAGTCCCCGGATCCCCGGCTTGTGATCTTCCCCGATACCCTGCACATTTCCGGGTCCATGGAGAAATGCCTGCGCCGGGGCGATTTTGAAGTAACCTTTGACAGGGATTTCCCCGGAGTGATTCGGAACTGCGGCAAAGCGGAACGTCCCGGACAAAACGGCAGCTGGATCACCGAAGATATTATCGCGGGCTACACCACGCTGCACCGTCTTGGGTATGTCCATTCCGCGGAAAGCTGGCAGGACGGTGAACTTGCCGGAGGATGTTACGGGGTCCTTCTGGGCAAAATGTTCTGCGGGGAGTCGATGTTTTCCAAAAAATCCAACGCGTCCAAGGCGGCTTTTCTTATCCTGGCCCGGCGGCTTTTTTCCCTGGGGATCCGGTTCATCGACTGCCAGGTTCCCACGGTCCACCTTTGCAGTCTTGGGGGGCAGGAGCTAAGCCGGAGAGAGTTCCTCGAACTGGTAAAAATGAACGCTTCAAACACGGGCCTGTTACGGGACCTGCCGGTACCGGTCATAGCGGGAAACGGTCCAGAGGATTTTTCCGTTTACCATAGTTAAAACCGGATCGTACCGTTCGTTAAAGACGGCTATGTCCGCCTTTTTCCCCGGCGCGATGCTGCCGATTTCTTCGAAACGGTTTAAGAGCCTGGCGGGATTTACACAGGCCATTTCTACCAGTTCAGCATCACCGGCGCCGGAAAGGGCGCTCATATTCCGCAGGGCCGTATTCATTCCGATAACGCTGCCGGCGATGCGGCCCGTATCTTTTACAAAGGCTTTGCTGCCTTTTTTGACCGCCCCCAGGCCGCTGAACATGAAAGGTCCGTCGGGCATGGATTTACCGGGCATGGCATCGGTTACCAGAATTATCCGCCTGCTGGTCAGGATCTTATACGTAAAACCCAGGACCCTTCCGGTAATATGAACGGTATCGGCAATGAGCTCCGCAAAGCCCCGCGGATCGGTAAGTCCCGCGGTAACTACCCCTTCGTTCCGGTGGTGATGGGGGGACATGGCGTTGTAAAAATGCGTGTACCCGGCGGCGCCCTGATCCAGGGCCTGTACTGTTTCGGCGCAGGTAGCCGCGCTGTGACCTATCATCATTTTGACCCGGTTTTTTTCCCCGGCGCGCACAAGTTCCCCGGAATTTTCATAGGACGGCGAATAGGTCATGAGCGAAAGAGCGCCGCCGGCAGCCCGGATCATTTCTTCCATTTCCCGGATATCGGGCTTTCGTATATACCGTTCATCCATCAGGGCTTTGTATTCCTTTGAGATAAAGGGTCCCTCATTGTGAATTCCCAGAAAACGCGCTCCACCCGAAGGCGTTTTGGCCTTACCCAGGGCCTGTAAAACTTCCAGATTTTTTGCGTGGGACAATACAGTTAACGAGGCGCAATAGCCGGTTACTCCGTCTTTGAGTACATCATGCGAAACGGCATCCACCGCCTCCTGACCATCCCGGGTAAAATCTTTGCCCAGGGCTCCATGGATATGGATATCAATCATCCCGGGGAATACTTTAAGGCCGCCCAGCTCAAGGGCGGTATAGGAGCCTTTTTCCCAGGGAGGGGCATGATTAATGGAAAGAATTTTGTCTTCCTCGATATAAAGATCAGCCCCGGGATACACTGTTCGTTCATCGCAAAAAAGATCGGCGCCGCGAAGTAAGAAACGATTCATCCGTACTGGGAATATAATTGGTTTTCGGACAAAAAGCAACGGGAATGTTCTGCAAGGGATTAACTAATACCCGCCGGCCCGGTACACTAACACCCATGTACCGGCGGCTGGTTTTTTTGTGGCTTGCGGTCCTCTGCTGTTCCTGCGATCCCGGAAAGCCCCTTCGGGAAGCGGAAAGCGCCGCGCCGTTTCCGCCCTCGCTGGTGGTTGCCGCCGGAATGCCCTTCTGGTTTGAGCTGGGTCCCGGCGGGCCCCGATTGATACCTTCCCCCGGTGAAGCTTCCCTTGAGCCCTTTGTACCCTGGAGCCGGGCGCGGTTTATTGCCGGTTTTATACCCGCGGAGCCGGAGGAAAATCCGGCGGGAAACACCGGGCTCTTTGCGGGGGTAAACCGCTGGGGCATCCTGGGTTTTGAAAGCCGGGAAGGGGAGACTGCGCTGTATTATTACCCCGGCGGGCCGGTCTGGGAAAACTATCCCGCGGCGGCTTTATTCCGGTACGAACAAAAGCCCGCGGTCCTGCTGCGGGGGGATTTTTTTTCCTCCGGCAGATCCGCGCCCGTCCCCGCGCTGTGGACCACCGGCTCCGGCCCGGCTTCCGCCGGAACCGGAATGCTGGAAGCTTTACGGCTGCCTGTCCTTGATCCCTTTCCCCCGGGGGAAGGCTGGGAAACCGCCGCTTTTTTTCACCGCGGAGATTATTGGTATTTTCGGGAATCCCGTTCCGGAACAGGACCGGCCTGCTACCGTACCCCGGATCCGGCGGTCCCGGGGGACAGCATCGGCGAGGCGGTTTTTTTGGATGCCGCGGCCCCCCAGGGACCGGAGCTGGCGCCGCCGCTCCTGGCCCTGGCTATGGAGGAAGCGGAACGGCTGGCGGGCAGGCCCTGTACCGTCACGGCGGTTTCCCCCGGCTTTCCCTCGGGCCGGGTCTTTCGCAGTTCCCTTCCGGCCCCGGATGAAGGACCGGAACTTTCAGCCTATTACCGTTCCGCCGGGGGAGAGCTGGCCCTGGTACTGTTCCCCGGCGGGAAAGGCGTGTTCTGCCGGTCCGGCGCCGGCGGCTCCGGAGTGGAGGACGGCCATTTTACCCTGCCGGCGCTGCCCGCCGGGAGGCCGGATTTCAGGTATACCCACATTGCCGCGGCGGGGAACGTACTCGTTGTTTCCTGGGAAGAACAGGAAAACTGGACGGTGGGGGCCGCGGGATTTCTCCTGCTGGAAATCAATTGGTAAACATGTTACGATAAAAAGAGGTTATATGTATGGAAGAACAAAATAAGACTGAAATAGCAACGATTGCCGAAAAGAACCGTGTTGTTAACCGGATTAGGGATATTATTGTTGAACAGGATTCTTTTCTGCTCCTGGGCCACAAGGATCCTGATACGGACTGTATTGCATCCCTGGTAGCCTTTGCTCTGCTCTTAAGCAAATTTCACAAGGAGATAACCATTTATCTTGCCGGTCCGGTTATGGCCCAGTTCAGTTATCTTCTGGCAATCTGCAAATACAACGGTATTTCGGTAGAATACGGCAGGCTTTCGGGGGCCGCTTCTTTCTCTGCGGTGGTTGTGCTGGATACTCCCAAGCCCGGCATGATTGCCATGAACGAAGAAATTGCCGCGCTGCTGCAGGACAAGGATGTCAGAAAAATAGAAATCGATCATCACCTGGCGGCGGATTCCGAGTATGCGGGGGACCGGGCCTGCAGCCTGGTCGCCGAAGCTTCCAGTACCTGCGAGCTTATCGGCTACTTGCTGCTCAAACTGGCAAAACAGCAGGACCGGTTTAAAAGTATCGATTTTTTTACCCGCAATCTGGCCCTTGCCATATTAACCGGTATTGTGGGCGATTCCCAGATGGGCAAGTATCTGAAAACCAGGCGGGAAAAATTTTACTATAGAATATTCAGCGAAATCTTTGACCAGCTGCTGGTGGAAAAGACCCAAAAGAACAGCAAAAATCTTTCGTCCATGGAAGCGGTTTTTGACGTGATCCGGAATTTTTCGGTCCAGGAAAAACATTGCTTTGAAGGAATTATGGGGCTCAAAAATACCGGGAAATCGATCCACTACATTTGTATTGATCAGGCCATGTCCGCGGAGCTGTTTAAAACCTACGGAACGGAACTTATCGTTAACGTGTCCAAGGCGGCGGCGGATACCCTGGCGGAAGACTGCGGCAAACTGGGGCTGATAGTGTACTATGACCCTCCGTCCCTGTCCGATTTTATCCAGTTCCGCCTGCGGCGCAGCGCCAAGTTTCTTCATGTGGATCTGCGGTCCGTCCTGACGGGACTCGAAATAAAAAACGGCGGCGGACATCCGGGGGCTATCGGTTTCAGGCTGTCCAAGGACGAGGTAAAAGATATCGTGACATATACAGCGGATCTTGTCGGCCGTATTGAGACCCTTACGAAGGATCTTTCGTCGTGAAGCGCGTTTTCCGCGGGGGGCTTCTGTGCGCGGCGCTGACGCTGTCTGCCGCCCTGCCCCTGGGCGCCCAGGGTTTTAAGACTTTTTTCAGCGCCATCGACTGGTCCGTCCGGGGTTCGGTGCTGTTTTTCCCCGAGGATAACGGCGTTGCGTCGGCGCCCATGCCCATACTTCCTTCCCTGGGGGGCTCCGCATCATACAGCCTGAACAATCTGCTCGCCCTGGAAATGTCCCTGGATATTTACGGCAATACCTACGACTATGACTACAACCTGGAGCGGGTAGTGCCGGCCAACGATGAGTTCCGGACCAGTTTTGTTATCGGTACGATGTGGGGGTTTCAGCCGGTTTTCCGGTTCAGGCCCATGGGGGACAAGTTTACAATCCGGGCCTACGGGGGGCTGTCGTTTGACTTTCGTATTATCTTTAGGGCCTACGGCATTGACGCCGATGAAGATCACACCAACAGTACCGATCCGGACCATTCCGGTTATACGGGCCACACCGTAGGGGAAGCTTCCAAAGAGATTACCCGCTACTTCTGGGGCGGCGGCCGCTGGATATTTCCCTTTGTCGGGGGGGGCATGGACTTTCCCGCCTTTGAAGGCATTACCCTGGGCTTTGATATTCG
>JAISDG010000168.1 GCA_031265015.1 Spirochaetaceae bacterium
GTCTCCCATTACAAAGATGAGTACATTGAGGATACTAACGGCTTAACTGCGGAATTCCCCCAGGACATGGATGACTTTACGGAATTCCTGGAATTCTTCAACCAGCTTGCCGGAGAAACAGAAGGCTCCATGAAAAAGATAGATATGCGGTGGTATGGCGAACATAAAAACATTTTATGGAACCAGGTTAAGACCGAATTTGGGAATATTTTAACCGGACAAAAACGTTTCGATCCGCCCTTCATCGTCAGCCTCAGGGTGTTCCTGGACTTTTACAACGAGGAGTATCTGTATGACAAAAAATAACCTAAAAATTATAGTCATTGTGGCGGTTGTTATTGTTATCGCTGTGGGCGGCTTTTTGGGCTATCAGATTTTATCTCCCAAAACTTCCGACAATGGCGGAGACGCCGCCGAGGCATCCGTAAATGGGGGGGGAAACACTGATGACGGACAATGGTTGAATCTTGCAATCAAGGAGATTGAAGGATATTTCAGGGAAGGTACTAAGCCAGATGATTTTAACAGTGAAAACAACGAGGAGATAACAAAGATTAGAAATGCCGGGATTGAGCGGCTGCAAAAGTCTGGCTCAAACCAAATCGAAATCGACAAAATAAAGCAAAGCATAAAAGATAACATCGACGCGATTAAGACGAAAGAAGAAATTCTTACTGAAAAAAAGAATGCCGCGATTGACGAATTGAAAAACTTTGATTCAGACGCTGAAAACAATTTTACTCCAGAACAGAAGGCAGAAAGGGACAGAATAAGAAATGAGTACGAGAACAAAATCAATGATTATACGGACCCGGAAAGCATAGATGCAGAACTCGAAAAGGCGAAAGCGGAAATTCTTGATAAAAAAAAGACTGCCGCGATTGACAAATTGAAAAACTTTGGTTTAGACTCTGAAAATAATTTTACTCCAAAACAGAAAAAAGAATGGGAAAGAATAAAAAAAGAGTACGAGAGCAAAATCAATAATTGCGCGGATCCAGAAAGCATAGACACAGAACTCGAGAATGCGAAAACAGCAATCAAGGAGATACCAACTGCGTTTGAACGCATAGATAGGAACTTCGAAAAAATAGAAGAAATCGGCAAGCAAATTGGTGAAATCAATGCAAAACTGGAAACAGAAAAGGACGCTTTGAGCTTTTGGGACAAATATCTGGTGGTCTTTATCTGGCTGTTGCTTGCTTTGGTTTATATCGTAACTATCGTAACTATAATTCTTGTTTTGCGTCTTTATAAACAAAAAAAGAGGGAATTCGAAGAATACAAGAACGATATTAATAAACAATTCGACCGGTTCGCCGAAACTAGCGCGAAAAGCCGGGATGAGTATTCTCAAATTAAGCGGAAAATCGATACGGTTTCTGAAAAAACATGGAACCTGGAAGATAAGTTAAATGAAAAAGAACATTATACCCCATCGTTTTTCTCTGGTCCAAAAACCGTACCCGAACCGTCCAATACGGCAGTTGAACTGCCGCCGCTCGCCGAGTTCAATCTTTGGGCGAAAGACCCCTATGCAAAATCACTGCCCAGGAGTTTTTATTATGTCAAGGAAACTCCGAAAATACGGGAAGAACAGGAATTTACCGAAACAAGTTTTGAGGCTAAATGGATTTGTAATAGAAGGGGCGAAGAAAAATATATTTTGCCCAATCCCCGGCTCTTTGACCTTTTGACCGATATAAGCAATTTCTATAAAATGGATGCGAATAGATTGCAGGCAAAGGGGCAAAACAAAATCAACGTAACCGTCCCGTGTAGAATGACTGATAAAGGCTGGATAACGTATCCGGGGGAACTGGAAATCCTTTAAAGGCAAAGACCGGGAGGGCTTTGTGACAGACAATCAAGACACTCTGAATATGTGCGATATGCTTCAACGGGTGCAGAATTATTTTAAAGAATATCAAAGAAAACAAGAAGATATTGTAAACCGAACGCAAAAGCAGTACAGTGATTTGGTTCAAGCGTATAATGAACTGAAAAATAATTTTATCAAAATGCAGCAAGAAAATACAAATTTGCAGACGTTTTACAAGAAGGCGCAGATAACGTTTAAACATCATCAAATTGAAATTAAAAAATTAAAGGACGATAATGATGATCTGGAAAGACAGATTAAAGAGCTTAAAGACAGAAATCTGGTTTTGGAACAACAAAAAACGCAAAGCAGTTTGCCGTCGGCAAAACCCCAATCCCTTTCCGTTCCGGTATCGGATTCTGTTGATACAAACATTCTTAATAATTTTAACAGATGGGGCAGAAATCCCGTAAACGCGGTGCTGCCGCCGGACTTTAAATACATCAAGGGCGAAATGAAAAGCCGCTGTGAGCAGCCGCTTGATATTTCAGATGAAGTGGAAAACTGGCTTATCAATACCGCCGGAACCAAAAGGTATCTTTTCCCCAATCCGCGGTTGTTTGACGAACTGACCAATATTGACGGTTTTTATAAAATGGATAAAAATCGCCTAAAAGAAAAAGGCAAAAACAAAATACAAATCATAAAGCCCTGTGAAATTTCCGGCAAGGGCTGGGTTAGCTATCCCGGAGAACTGGAATTGTTGTGAACAAAAGTAGTTGATTTGTAAAATTCAGGAAACAGGTTACAAGTTCCCCGACCCTACCAGCCGCTTATCCGCGCCGTTCCTTCCCCCTCCCAGGTGATGAACACCGGATCCCGGCCTATGTTCAGGGTTGTTTCCCCGGACAGGGGAACGGCTTCTCCGCCGGAAATATCCCGGCGGAAAAGCTCCGCGCCCCCGGAAACGGCAAGGCCCAGGGGTTTTTCTCCGGGGGCATTGTTCCACAAAAGGAGGACGTTCGTTCCGCCGGGCCGCTTAAAGAACAGGCTGGTGATTTCGCCGGCGTTTTCCCGGACCGGCAGATCCGGCCGGTATTCCGCGCCCGAAAGGTATCCGGCGGTAAGCATAAAGGCTTCCGCTCCGGGCTTTAAACTTTTATCCGGGTAGACCAGGCCGAAAAAGTGGGAGGGGTTCCAGCGGTCCGGCGCTTCGCCCCGGTTGTATTCGTCCATAAGTTCGTACCAGACGGCGCTCCGCACGCCCCGGGCCGCCAGGCCGCTGAGGGTTTTGACGATGTACTCGGGATACCGGTCCAGTTTGTTAAAGGAAAAGTAAATCCCGCCGGTGGCGTAGCCTACTTCGGTAACCCAGACGGGCTTGTCGCAGCTAAACTCCGCCATGATCTTTCGCAGCTTGTCTACCTGTTTTATCGTGCGGAGGGCGTTCGACGAATAGGGATGAAAGGAAATGCCGTCGGCATATTCAAACGCGCCGGCCTTAAACATGCCCCGGAGAAAATTCCGGTCGGCCCGGAAGGTGGAGCCCGCCAGGACGGTAACATCCGGGGCCGTTTCTTTTATCCGTTTCGCGGCGGCCGCGGAAAGGGCGTAAAAATGTTTATCCGATCCGTCCCAGAAAAAAAAGTTCGGTTCGTTCCAGATTTCAAAGGCGTCTACCCTGCCCCGGTAGCGGGTAACCATCCGCTCCACATATTTTAAAAAGTAGGGGATTTCCCGTTCCGAGAGGTCCCGGTGTTCCCTGTGGTCTTTGTACAGCCACTTGTTATCAAACCCCAGGATAAGGATGATTTTTTTCCCCGCGGCCTTTGCCTTTTCCACATAAGCGTCCCAGCGGGTAAAATCCCAGACCCCCTCTTCGCTTTCTACGCTGTCCCACCACGCGGTAGTTCTGATCCACACCGCTCCGAAATCATCAAGCAGTTCAAAGTCTTCCTTGTTTAAAGGCGACCGGTCCGGGGAAATGCCGAAAAAATCTTCCGGCACCGTACAGGAAACGGGGGCGGAAAAAGAAGTGGACGCGCAGGAAAGGAACCCCGCCGCCAGGAGAACCAGGAGAACCGGAAGGCCCGAAAGGCCCGGAAGGCCCGCGCCCGGCAGCCGCTTCATTACTCAAACACCTCTGTCAATGCCTTTCCGGTCCAGGCCGGGGGAACGGCAAGCTGAAAGATCTCCGCAATCGTGGGGGCAATGTCACAGATCGTGACAGGACCGGGAATAACAAATCCCTTTTTGATGTTCTTTCCAAAGATGACGAGGGGGATCTGCCGCTGGGAGGGAGTATTAAAGCCGTGGCCCCACAGAAAGCCGCCGTGATCCGCGGTAAAGATAAAAACCGTGTCCTCGTAATACCCGCCGTCCCTGACCGCCTGCTCAAACAGGGCGGCATAGGAGTCCAGTTCTTTCAGCTTTTCGTAGTACGCCGGGGAGCCGTGCCGTTTGCTGTGGCCCGTATGATCGGGCTCGTCAAAAATAATCACCGCCAGATTGGGCCTGGCTTCCCGCAGGTACTCCGCAATCCGCGCCACCGCGGTTTTGTCCGCCGCCAGGTCCGGGATATGCTCCGCCAGCCCGGCGGCTCCGGGGGGGCAAAAATGCCCCATCCTGCTCCATTCATAAAAGAACGCCGTGGAAAGTTCCGGCCGCTCGCCGGCGGCCATGGCAAAAAGGCCGGGGAAAAAACCGTACTTGTCCCTGAGGGCGGATTCAAAAAAAGGCCCCTCCTCCCGGTAACCGTGTACTTCCGGGGGGGCGCCGAAAAACAGGGCCGACCAGTTGGGCCAGCTGTTGGTGGGCAGGACGCTTTGGGCCTTGAGGGTGGAAGCCCCCCCGGCGATCATCCTCTTGACCGTGGGCATATCCGCCCTGGGCAGGCTGTAGGCCCCCCAGCCGTCAAAACCGATGAGTACCACATGCCGGGCAGCCGCTTCTTCCGAAGGGACCGGCACGGGGTATTCGTACAGGGTGATATGTTCCGGCTTTTCCCCTACGGCCTTGCTGCTGGTACAGGCGGCGAGGAACAGGATGAATATGACGGCGCTTTTTTTCATCGGCTATGAGTGTAACCCTTTTTCCCAAGGCCGATATAGTAGGTCTCGAAGGAACCGCTGCGGCAGGCGGCGGGTTTGAAGCTTTTTACGGTGGTAAAGCTTTCCCGCAGGCGGCCAAGGAACGCCGCCGTATCCCCCTGGAACACCTTGACCGCGAAGTTCCCGCCGGGGGCCAGGCATTGTTCCGCGCAGCCCAGGGCTTCTTCCGCCAGGGCCAGGGAACGCGGGGTGTCTACAGAGCGGTTTCCCGTAGTCGCCGGCGCGGCATCGCTGACTACCGCCGTATAGGGCCCCCGGCGGACCAGTTCTTCCCTGACCGGATTCGCGGTAAAATCACCCTGGACAAAAAAGAAGTCCCGCCGGTCAAAAAGGCCCCGGTCATGCCGGCGGGGAAGGGGGAGCAGATCCGCCGCGGCCAGAAAAAATTCCTCCGGGAGCCCCGCCGCCGGGTCTGCCGCCGGATCTATTGCCCCCTTCGCCGGATGTTCCGCCTGGTTTCCCGGGCCCCGGGAGCCGTAACGGCGGAGGATATAGAGGCTCCAGCTGCCCGGCGCGGCTCCCAGATCCAGCGCCCGCAGCCCGCCGGTTCCGCCTCCGCCGGATTTACCGCGGGAGGATATAAAAAAAGCGAATTTTTTGTCGATTTCCTGTAATTTATAGACCGATCGGGCGGGATACCCCTCCTTTTGGGCTTTCAGGGACCAAAAATCAGGTTTTTTATAGGATGACATATCACTCCGGCTGGGATACAATAACAGGATGAAACATAACGGTATGGATGCTGATTATACCCGGGCGCTTGAAAAAATAGAAGAGACCCTCGGGGAAACCCTTCCCCCCGTACCGGATACCTCCTGGTGCGGCAGGGTTTTTCCGGGGGTGAATCTGCCGCCGGCTATGGTACAGCCCCTGCTGGAACCGGGACGGGATTTGCTGGGCCGGGGAGGAAAACGCTGGCGGCCCCTCCTGTCCCTGGTGGTCTGCCGCGCCCTGGGCGGGGGCGGCGCGGTTCTGCCCCTGCTGCCCCTGGTGGAATTTTCCCATACCGCCAGCCTTATTCACGACGATCTGGAAGACAATTCGGAGGAACGCCGGGGCAGGCCGGCGGTTCACCGGCTCTACGGCGAAGATACGGCCGTCAATTCGGGATCCTTTCTTTATTTTCTTCCCCTGGCGGTGATGGAAACCTGGGATGCCCGGGCCGAAGTCCGGGACCGGATCTGGACATGCTGGGCCCGGCACATGCGGCGGCTCCACCTGGGCCAGTCCATGGACATAACCTGGCACCGGGATCCCGCCCTGATCCCTTCCATCGCCGATTATATGCTGATGTGCAGCCTTAAAACCGGCTGCCTGGCCCGGTTTGCCGCTCTTTTGGGGGCCGAAACCGCCTGGGCTGCCCGGAGGGCTCCGGCGGACCCGGAACTGCTGGCCCGGCTGGGGGAAGGGGCGGAAAAGCTTGGGGTGGGCTTCCAGATTCTGGACGATGTCAAAAACCTCGGCCCCGGCGTACCCGGAAAGCAGCGGGGGGACGACGTCGTGGAAGGGAAAAAAAGCCTGCCGGTGCTGCTGTTTTTACAGGGGAACCGGCCTGACGGGCCTGCCGCCGCGTCCGGTTCTTCCGGAACCCTTTCCGGACCTTCCGGAACCCTTTCCGGACCTTCCGGAACCCTTTCCGGTTCTTCCGGAACCCTTTCCGGTTCTTCCGGAACCCTTTCCGGTTCTTCCGGAACCCTTTCCGGACCTTCCGGAACCCTTTCCGGTTCTTCCGGAACCCTCTCCGGTTCTTCCGGAACCCTCTCCGGTTCTCCCGGCGCCCTCTCCGGTTCTTCCGGCGCCCTCTCCGGTTCTTCCAGCGGGCCCCTGGACGACAGGATCGCGCTTACCCGCCGCTGTTTTCAGGCGGCCCGGAAGGGGGGAGTATCCGTCCCGGAGGTGGAGGAATTTATCCGCGCCCTGACGGACGCCGGGGTCCTGGCGGAAGCCGAAGCGCGGGGCAGGGCCCTGATTGCCGAGGCGGGGGACATTTTTGCGGAGCTTCCAGCGGAAGATGACGAAGCTCGCCGGCTCTTGCGGGGCTTTACGGAGGTGATACGGTGAAAGCGGAAATTTGGGGCATCGCCGAAGCCGGAGAGGGATACACGGTCTTTATAAAGCCCCTGGAATCGGAACAAACGGTGCCGATTTTTATCGGCCTCCCCGAGGCCCAGGCTATCCTGGCGGGTTTTGAGGAAACCGCCCGGCCCCGGCCCCTGACGGCGGATCTGTTCCTCCGGCTGGCCCAAAAGGCGGAATGTACGCTGATCCGGGTGGAGATCAGCGAGCTCACCGGCGATACCTTTTTCAGCCGGATGGTTTTCTCCGGTCCCCGGGGGGAATTTGTCCTGGATGCCCGGCCTTCCGATGCCCTGGCCCTGGCGGTCCGCTGTAAATGCCCCCTGGATATTGCTGAAAAAGTGGTTGCCGAGGCGGGCATCCCGGCGGATACCCTGGACGAGGCCACCGAGCCGGGCCGGGAATTGCGAAAAGAAATCCTCCGTTCGGAACTGGATCAGGCGGTTACCGAGGAAAATTATGAAAAAGCGGCGGAAATTCGGGATATATTAAATTTATTGGATAAAGATATTCCCATAGCGTGAATAATGGTATATACTGATTGCAGTTTTCTACCGAAAATTAAAGTATGGGCGTCTAAAATACAGTAAAGCCCTGTCCGGAGTTCTGATATGCTGGTTATTTTAAGAAGATTTGCTGTTACCAATGCTACCCTCAAGGTTATTGCGGGTTCATTGGCGCTGTTTCTGTCCTTTTTGCTGCTGGCGGGACAGGGAAAGGCCGGCAGCGCCGAAGTTGTCTCCGAAGAAGGCATCGGCGGCCGGGAAAGCGCCGTTACCGTAGAATCCGTCTCCCTGGAAACGGAGGGCCTGTCGGAACCGGAAGAATTCAACCAGTCCCGGATGCTGCTTTTTTCGGCCTATACCTTCCAGAAAGGGGATGTCGCGGGGGAAGTGGCCAAACAGTTCGGCCTTTCCACCAGCACCCTTATTTCCGTCAACAATATAAAGAATACCAGGGCCATTCCGGAAGGCAAGGTTATCCGCGTCCCCAACCAGGACGGTATTTTTTATTCGGTCAAGAAGGGCGATACCCTGGAGATCATAGCGGCCAGGCATAAAGCCCAGGTTTCGGAGATAAAAGTAGCCAACGAGCTTTTTTCCGACCGGATCAATCCCAATACCAGCCTTTTTATTCCCGGCGCAACCCTGCCCTGGGAAGAAGAACAGCAAATTAACGGCGATCTTTTCGCCTGGCCGGTCCGGGGCCGTCTTTCCTCGTATTACGGCTACCGCCGCAGTCCCTTTACCGGGGGCCGGTCCTTTCATGACGGCCTGGACATCGCGGCCCCCACGGGCACCCCCATCAAAGCGGCCATGGCCGGACGGGTTCAGTCGGTAGGGTATGATAACGTGTATGGCAATTTCGTGATTATAACCCATACCGCGGGGTACAGGACCCTCTATGGCCACATGAGTACCATCGGTACCCGATCCGGCGCCTATGTGGAAGTGGGCTCGGTTATCGGGGCTGTGGGAAGCACCGGCCAGAGTACCGGACCCCACCTCCATTTTACCGTGTACAAGAACGGATCTTCCATGAATCCCCGGACGGTACTGCGGTAACTGCCTGTTACCGGCCCTTTAACTCCACGCCGTTCCCCGGCCGGATACCCTTTTCACGGGTCGGCCCAATCACATCCCACTGGGTGATAACCATGGCGCATAACATAAAGGCAAATCCCAGCAGGGTAAAGGGCCCCGGCTTTTCATCGCGGAGCAGCATGCCCCCGAAGGCGGCAAAAGTTCCCTCCAGGCAGAGAATAATGGTAGCGTGAGCGGGGGGCGCATCCTTCTGGGCAACGACCTGCAGGGTATACGCGATGCCCACTGAACAAAGACCGCCGTAGAGGATGGGAACGGCGGCGGAACGGATAACGGAAATCGAAGCTGCCGCGGATCCGCCGCCGGGAACCAAACCAAAAAGTTCCCCCAGGGTTTTCCATTGCTGGATTACATAATCCGGGGCCAAAGCCGCGGCCAGGTTTCCCATGAAGGGCTCCGCCGCGAAGGCCGCGATGATACAGAAGAGGCCGCACCAGGCAAACTGGCCGGCGGAAAGAATCAGCGGGTCGGTCTTATGTACCAGGTTGTCAATCACCAGGATATGGACCGCCCAAAAAAAGGCGCTGACCACGGTGATAAGATCCCCCGGATTAACGGAAGTAAAGCTCCCCGCGACAAAAATAAAATACAACCCCGCCAGGGCAAAAACCATTCCTATCCAGGTCGGGACCCCTGTCTTCTTCCCGGCAAAAATGCCAAGCACCGGGGTCAGGACCACATAAAACCCGGTGATAAAACCGGCGTTTCCCACGGTGGTAAAGATGATACCTATCTGCTGAAGGGCCACGGCGGTAAACAGGACTAGTCCGGCCAGAAGGGTCATGCGGAACTGGGCGAACTTCGATGTCCCCGGGGGAACGGCAAGCCTGCCGGCGGCTTTCCTAAAGGCAATAAGGGGCAGGAGAGACAGGGCCCCCAGGGGAAAACGCAGTCCGTTGTACGTAAAGGGCCCCACATAATCCATCCCGGAAGACTGGGCCACAAACCCGAAACCCCAAAGGCCGGCCGTTACCAAAAGAAGCGCATCCGCCCGCAGGGCCCGTTTGTTCATAAAGCCATGGTATCGGAAAAAAGGGACTTCGGTAAAGGAGCCTGTTATCCTCCTTTTTCCTCCGGATGCTTTGCGGCAAGACGCGTTCAAGGCGATCTCCGGCGGAGGGATCACCCCCTTTCGCCGGGAAACAGTATCGGCTATACTTGTATCTAAGGAACATTAGGGTAAGGAGTTCAATATATGGAAAAATATGTCTGCGATCTCTGCGGTTATGTGTACGATCCCGCGGCCGGGGACCCCGACGGAGGCATCAAGCCCGGCACTCCCTTTAAGGACATTCCCGACAGCTGGGTTTGTCCTCTCTGCGGGGCGGCAAAATCCGCTTTTTCCCCCGCGGCATAGGGGCCGGGAAATGTTATCCAGGGCGGATTTTGTCTTTACCATAGGCTATGACGGACCCTCCGCGGTGGTGGACGGCCAGGCCAAAAAACATTACGGCTCCCTGTCCACCGTCCAGCTGGCGGAAAAGGGTCTGTTCCGGGCGGCCTATTCTTCCGCGGTCTATGCCAGGGCTCCGGCTTTAGCGGAGACCTCCGGCGAAGACGGCGATAACGAAGAAATCGCCACGGTTATCAAACTGTACAACCGGGCCGCCGGAACTTCCTATAAACCGGAGGATCTGCCCCGGCTTTTCGGGGTCTTCCCCATGGAAGTAAAGCGGGCTATTGTACTGTAGCGCCGGCAACTTACCGGCCATACGGCATCCATGGCGCGGCGGACTGCGGGTCTATCACTTTATGATAGAGATGACGGTATATTCTGGTATATTTATGGGTATGGAACATCCAAATCTGTAGGTTGCCGCCGTGAAAAAAGAACGCAGATCCCAAAGTGGCGGCACCCGGCCCATGTTAAGCCGGATCTACTTTATTGATCGGGAAATCGCCTCGGGAACTTATCCCAGTACCCGGCAGTTGGCGGAGGAATACGAAGTAGGGACGGCAACTATCAGCCGGGACATTGAATTCTTACGGGACAGGATAGGGGCGCCTGTTGAATACGACAGTCATCACCGGGGGTATTTCTACTCGGATAAAAGCTACCGCCTGCCTGCGTCCTTTTCCCGGCCCGAAGATATGTTGGCCCTGAGGATGGTTAAAAACCTTAATACCCTGTACCGGGGCACGCCCCTTTACCCTGCAAGCAGGGAGCTTTTGGACAGTATCACTGCGCCCCTTGCCGTGAGCGGAAGATCGGAAAAGCCCTGGTATGAAGACCGTATCATTGTGCCTCCCGTAGCGGCGG
>JAISDG010000186.1 GCA_031265015.1 Spirochaetaceae bacterium
AAGCTTCCCCGGGAATGGCTTGAAAAAGTACGCCTTAACGCCGCGGGGTACGCGAAAAAACTTTTTGCCGTAACGGAAAGTTCACGGCCCCCGGCGGCCCGGGAAAGTTCCTTTGACCAGGGGGCGCCCAAGCTGTCCCGCCGGGAAATGGAAGTCCTGGCCAACCTGTCCCAAGGAATGACCCAGGAAGAAATCGCCGGCATTGCTTCCCTGTCGGTGAATACCGTCAAGAGCGTTATCCGCAGCGTCTACAATAAACTCGGGGCGGTGAACAAGGCCGACGCGGTGCGGATAGCCGCGTCCCGGGGGCTGGTGTAGGATGGGGGGAGCTTGACAAAGGTCCTTTCCCGTACCATGGTATATTTATGGTCCTGGCTATCAATCAGCAGGCTTTGAAGGGTTTTGTTGAAAACCCTGTTTTTTTATCCGTTATTACCAGTTTATTTCTGGCCCAGCTGCTTAAGACAATTATTTACCTGTTCCGGGGAAAACGGAAAAATCCCCGGGATACCCTCGAAACCATGATTTGGCGGACCGGGGGTATGCCCTCAAGCCATTCATCCATGGTTGCCGCGATGGCCGCTTCGGTGGCCTTTAGCGAGGGGATCGACAGCTATCTGTTTGTCATTACCCTGATGCTGGCCCTGATTATTATCCGCGATTCCCTGGGGGTCCGCCGTTCCTCGGGGATCCAGGCCAGGGTCCTTAACAGCCTGGGCCGGCATGTTTCGGAAAAATTAAAGGTTGATTACCACCCTGTTAAAGAAGTAAACGGCCATTCTCCCCTGGAAGTGGCGGTGGGCGTTTTACTGGGCATCTTTATCGCCGCGGCTTTCCATTTCCTATAGAAAAAAGAAACGGTCCGTGGTATAAAAGACAAGACCATGAAGGTGTATTCATTCCTTCGGGGAGGCATACGGTATACCGACACGACGGTACCGCCCCGGGATTCCAGCATTACCGCGTTCCTCCCCGGCCTTTCGGTTATTCCCCTGGTTCAGCACATCGGGAGCAAAGCCAATCCCGTGGTCACCGTGGGGGACCGGGTCAGCGAGGGTATGCTGATAGGCCGGGGCCAGGGGCTTGGATCCGCCAATATCCACGCTACCGTGCCGGGCCGGGTGGTACGGACCGTTTCCTGGAAAATGGCCGAAGGGCTTACCAACAGCGCCCTGGTCATCAAACTGGACGGGGGTTTTGAAAAACTGGGGAAGCACGAGGAAATTTTCCCCTGGCAGAGCCTGCCTCCCTTTGAACTTCAGCGGATCATTGCGGAATACGGAATTGTCGAAATGGAAGGTTCCGGCCGCCCGGTATCGGATATGCTGTATTCCCTTCGTTCCGCCAGGGATCCGGCTACCCTGGTGGTCCGCTGTGTTTTTGATGATCCCTGGCTTGCCGCGGATTATGTCCTGCTCCGGGAGCGGATGGAAGCGGTGGCCGAGGGGAGCCGCATTGCCGCCCGGGCGGGCCGTATGGGCCGCATTGTCCTGGTCTTTTCCAGGGGAGAAAAGGATCTGGGAAACAAGCTGATGGACTGCATGGCCGGGGCGGAGCTGCCCGTATCCCTGGTATATACCAGATCCCGCTATCCCCAGCGGAACCGCCGGGAACTGGAGCTGGTACTCCGGCGTTTTACCCGAAAAGAGGGCATCGAGCTGGGGATGATCCTGGCCCTGGGGCCGACCACTCTGGCGGCCATCCATGACGCGGTTAAACTAAAAAAACCTATCCTGGACCGCTATGTAGCGGTGGGGGGATCGGCAATCAAAAAACCCCAGGTAATGAAAGTACGGATAGGAACCAGGGTAGGAGAGATTTTTGCCGAATGCGGGGGCTTTGTGGACCAGCCCCGGCGGATCGGTTCCGGTTCCCCCCTCCTGGGCCGAACGATAGTTGATCTGGATGAACCGGTTATCAAGACCAGTTTTGCGATTTTCGCCTTTCTTTCCGGCCAAATCGGCGGATCGGCCCGGACCAGGTGTACCGGCTGCGGCGAATGCCGCGTCGTGTGTCCCGTAGGGCTGGATCCGGAAGCCCTCTATAAATACATGAACAAATACATGAACGGTTCCGACAACAGGGATGGACGGGCCGGACGGGCCGCGGAATGTCACGGCTGCGGCTGCTGCGAAGTGGTCTGCCCTTCCCGGCTTCCCCTGTCCACCACCATTATCCGTTCCGCCCTCCAGGGGAACTAAACCATGGATCTTTCCCTTTTCCAGAAGCCCCAGGTAAATCTGGCCCGTTCCACCCCCGGAAGGATGTGGTTTGTCAGCATCTGCGCCTTTATGGCGGTATTCCAGTCTTCCCTGGGGGACGGTTTTCAGTCCATGCTGATTGCCCTGGCTGCCGCGGCGGGAGCCCTGGGGACGGAGCTGCTCTTTAATCTGAAAACCCGGTATTTTTCCGTCAAAGACGGCAGCGCTCTTGCGTCGGCCCTGGTTCTGGCCCTGCTGCTTCCCAACCGCCTGAACCCCCTCTACGCTTTTTGGGGGGGGATCTTTGCCATGGCGGTACTTAAACACAGTTTCGGCGGCCTGGGCTCCAACTGGGTCAATCCCGCGGCGGGGGCCTGGCTTTTCATCCGCTCCGCCTGGCCCGCCGCGTTCAGCCGCGGCGTGGAAGGGGGCCACCTGGTCCGGCTGGCCGCTTCCCTGGAGGGGGGGCTCAGAGACGCCCAGGGTTCGCCCCTGGCCCTGCTTAAAATCAACGGCTGGCCCGATACACCCCTGGATTCACTGCTAAGCTCTTTTTTTAACAATACTATTTTTGCCTTTACGGGGACATCCCTTCCCCGGGGCTACCTTACTTTGTTTTCCCCCTCCGGGCCGGGAATAATCGCCGACCGGGGCCTTTTATCCCTGATTTTGGGAATCATCCTCCTCTCCTCGTCCGGAAGTTTCCGTTTCTGGCTTCCCCCGGCGTTTTTGTTTTTGTACGCCCTGCTGGTCAGGGTTTTCGGCGCCCTTCCCTTTGGGGGCCCCTTATGGGAGGGGGACGTACTCTTTGCCCTGCTTTCGGGAGGAGCCCTGGCCGCGGCCTTTATCCTGGTTACCGATCCCGCCACGGGGCCAAAGTCCGCGCCGGGGTACGGGGCTTTTATCTGTCTGACGGCGCTGGCGGCATTTCTGTTCCGGTATCCGGGGCTGGATCCCTATGGCGCGGTTACCGCGGTTCTCGCGGGAAACGCCCTGGTTCCCCTGATCCGCCGGATAGAAAACGCCCTGTACTACGAAAAAAGGAGAACCCCGTGAAGCTTCAGCCGGAACAGCGCAGCCTTCTCCTGTGCCTGGCCTGGATCGGGGCGGTGATTGCCGCGGGGGGGCTTTTGTGGTACGCCACCCAGCCCTACCGTACCCGGCTTCTGGCCGCGGCGGTCAACAAAGCCCTGGCCCGGAACGGCGACACCCGGCGTATCGGTTCTGTCCTTTCCCCCGGGGGCTTTTCCGCGGCCGCGATCCGGGGCAGCTGGTTCGAGGTACTCAACTCCGGCCACAGGGCTTTTGTCTTTACGGTGATGCGGAGCGGAGCGGCTTCGGCCTGCGCGGCTTTGGTTGACGGTTCGGGAAAGGTCGAAAGTATTATACCCTTAAGCCCCGGCGCAGGTCAGGTTATGGAAGAACTGTCCCCGCCGCTCTACCGGTTCTATGTCCAGCGCATCGAAAAAGCGGCGGCGGGAAACAATGCCGCCGCCGGGGCCGCCAGATGAATCCCCGGATGCAGGCCCACCTGTTCTGGGGAAGCCATTCGCCCCTCTCGGCCCTGACCGGGACGGGACTGCTTGTGGCAGCGTCGGGGCGGATCTCCGGCGCCCTGGTATGTACGGCCGCGCTGGTGTGGGTGTACGCCTTTACCATGACGGCGGCCAAGCTGGGGGGGGCGTATCTGCCCCAACGGGGAAGAACCGGGATAGTGCTTTTTCTCTCGGCCCTGGGCTCGCAGGTTTTTATGGTGATCCTGTGGATCTTCAGCCCCGTCCTGGCCCTGGAAAGCTCTTTTTTTATCCTCCTTACGCCGGTAGTGTTTGCGGCTTCCGGCCTGGCCGAACGGACCCTGGCCTGTGACATGCCGGAGGCCCTCTCCCAGGCAGCCGCGGAAGCCCTGGTCCTGGGGACCCTGATCCTGGCCCTGTCGCTTATCAGGGAACCCCTGGGATTCGGCTCCCTTTCCCTGCCGGGCCTGGACAGTATCCTCTTTATCCGGGAAGAGCCGCTGCGCATCCTCCAGGTCTCTTCCGGCGCCCTTATCCTGCTGGGCTACGGAACAGCGGTATACCGGCATTTCAGAAACCGGTACACCAATTCGGAGGATGATTAATGGCGGTCCTGTTTTGTTTCGCGTCCCTCTCCCTGAACCTGACCCTTGATTTTGCCCTGGGTATCCGGGAAATGGTGTCCCGGGAACGAACTCCCCAGACCCGCTGTTACTATCCCTGGGTGGTTCTTTTTGTTTCCACGGCGCTGCTGTGGGTCTTTTTTGCCCGGGTGATAGGGTTTCTGGGGATCTTCGAGTATCTTTTAATCTTCCCCCTTTCGGCGCTGGCCGGCGCCGGCATTGAAAGGCTTGTTTTCCGCCTGGTTCCCCGGCTGGGGGAAAATCCCCGTATTCTTAAAATAGGTTCCCCCTATAACGGACTGTCCGCCGCCGCGCTGGCGGTAACCCTTCAGTTTGCCCTGGACTTCGGCGAGGCCCTGTCCCTTTCCGCCGGCTTTGCGCTGGGGGGCCTCTTTGCCTTTTTTATTATCAAGGAAATACAGAAACGCTCCTTTCTGGAAGCCATACCCTACGGCCTGCGGGGAACTCCCCTGCTGCTTATTTCCATGGGCATCCTGGCCCTGGTTTTTTCCGCGGTATCGGCGCTGTTTTTAAAAATTGTTTTATCCGGGAGTCCGGTTTAATATCCCGGGGCTTGCCCTGCGGTTACCGTCTGCCCACCGAGGCGGTTGCCACCCGGTTCTTCAACCCCCCTGACAATAGCTATCTGAGCGATGACATTGGTTTCCGGGTGGTTTCACGATAATCCGGCACGGATGCTGGTTGCGCCCGGAGGACGGCGCCATGGAGGGCGCTGTAACCATTGCCTGCCCGCCTTTAGATGGGCAGGGCTGTAGTTTGCTGCGCAAACTACAAGCCAAGAATCCGGCATCCCTGTCGGATTCTTGGCCGTCCGCTTTTCAGACTATACAAAACGGCTTATACTAGTAGCCGATGTCCGGAAAAATCAGCCTGATCCTGGGCGCCCACGCCCATCTTATGCCTCCCGCGGGCGAAGATGAATTCGAGGTCCTCTACAAACGCAGGCTAAAACCCTTTATTGCCACCCTGAACAAATTTCCCAAAATCCAGGCGGCCCTTCATTATTCCGGACCCCTCTTTAGCAGGCTGGAACAAAAGAAACCCGAACTGTTCATGCTTATCAAGGATCTGGTCGCCAGAAAACAGCTGGAACTGCTGGGGGGCGGTTTTTACGAACCCCCGATGTTCCTGCTGCCCCTGACGGATAAGATCGGCCAAATCGAAATGCTTACCACCTATCTGCGGCAGAACTTCGGCAGAAAGCCCCAGGGATGCTGGCTTGCCCACTGCGGCTGGGAACAGTCCCTGGTGGGCGTCCTGGCAAGCTGCGGCATGGCCTATACCTTTTTAAGCGAAGCCCAGTTTGCCGCGGCGGGCTGTACAATTCCGCATACCCCGGTTTTTACCGAGGATCAGGGTAAAATCATCATGGTCTTTCCTGTTTTTTCTTCCCTGGCGGGACAGGATGCCGGCGCCATCCTGCGGGACGCTCCTCCGGGAGTTACCACGGTGTTTCCCGAATTCCCGGAAGACCGGGGGGAAGAGGCGGCCCTCGCTTTTTTTGGCGAGCTGGCCTCCCTGATGGCGGACAAGTCCCGGGACAGCCTTGAGCTGACGACCCCCGGCAAGGTATACAGAAACTGCGGTTCCCTTCCCAGGGCGTACTTTTATTCCTCCGGCGAAGTTCCCGGCGTACAGCCCAGATCGCTTCTGATACGCCCCGAAGCCAACGATCTCTATGCCAGAATATTTTTTACCCACAACATGATTAACCAGCTGCGGGGGGATAAATCAAGAAAAAGGGCCGCCAGGGAAGAATTGTGGAAGGCCCAGGGAACGGAAGCTTTGTACCGTCCGAACTTTCAGGGCATCGGCAGCTTTGCCGGCCGCAAATACGCGTACCGTTCAATCCTGGCCGCGGAGCGGATTATCCGGGAAAAGGATTTTAAGCCTTCGCTGGTAACCATCGACTTTAACCTGAACAGGACCCCGGAATATCTTTTCCAGGACAAAAACATTAACTGCTATGTGCGGACCCGGGGGGCCGCGGTATTCGAGCTTGACTATCTTCCCAGGGGATGGAATTACCTGGACACCTTTGCCGGACCGGACGAGACGGACCGCCGCTGCGCTTTTATGGATCGCCTTCTGGGCGGTGATTTTGTCCCGGTTATCAGGAACGGGGTCTTTGACGGCTTTTCCGGAGAAAGCCGTTTCTGCGGAAACGAAGAATATACCGTCTCCCAGGTGGACAGGCAGAAGCTCAAGGCCGCCTTTGTTCTTTCCCCGCGGAAAGGCGTACCCTTCGGCTCAATTGAAATTCAAAAGGCCTATCATCTTGAAAAAAATCTGCTCCACCTTTCCTATACGCTGCGCAACCGGGGAGACGACAGGATGGTGCTTTGTTTTATTCCCCAGGTTGATCTTTCCTTTGCCGGGGAAGGGGAGCAGCTGCTGTTCCGGAGGAGCCAGGGGGAGGAAGAGATCCCGGGCGGGAAAAGCGGGATCCTGAGGCGGGTCCTTGCCCTGGAGGAACGGGATGCCAGGAACGGTGCTTCCCTTTCCCTGAACTTTCAGCTTCCCTGCGATCTCTGTTATTATCCGGTTGTGTCCGGGGAAGGGGCCTACCAGTCAAGCTGTTTCCTGCCGGTATTTCAGCTTTTTCTCAATCCCGGCGACCAGTGGGAGAACCGGATCACCCTTACCGTCTCCGCCAGGACGCGGCCTTCAAAAAATTAGCTTCCCGGGGTATAGTAACCTGTGAACCGTAAGCGGCTTTTGTGCCGCGTATTTTAACCAAACAGGAAACAAAGTTTCATGAAACGACGACTTATCAGCTCCGCGCTTCCCTATGTAAACAACGTGCCCCATCTGGGAAATCTGATACAGGTGCTGTCCGCCGACGTATTTGCCCGGTTCTGCCGCCTGCGGGGCTGCGAAACCCTCTATGTCTGCGGTACCGACGAATATGGCACCGCCACGGAAACCAGGGCCGCGGAAGAAGGCTTAAATCCCCGGGAACTCTGCGACCGTTACCACAAGCTCCACGGCGACATTTACCGCTGGTTTAACATAGGCTTTGACAAATGGGGCCGGACTTCCACGCCCATTCAAACCGAGGTAACCCAGCATCTCTACCGGAAGCTTGACGAGAACGGCTACATCACCGAAAAAACCGTCGGCCAGCTGTACTGCGAAAACTGTAAGCGCTTTCTCGCGGACCGTTATGTCCGGGGCACCTGTCCCCACTGCGGGTATGCGGAAGCCCGGGGGGATCAGTGCGAGTCCTGCGGCAAGCTTCTGGATCCCACGGAGTTACGGGACAGCCGCTGTTCAAGCTGCGGGGAAACCCCCCGGATGGAACAAACAAAGCACCTGTACATCGACCTGCCAAAAATCAAGGACCGGCTTGAGGCATGGATCAAGGAAACCTCGGTCCGGGGGGAGTGGGCCCACAACGCCGTTCAGATGACCGCCGCCTGGATTCGGGACGGTCTGCACGAGCGGGCCATTACCCGGGACCTGAAGTGGGGCATCCCCGTTCCCCGGCCCGGCTACGAAAACAAGGTTTTTTACGTATGGTTCGATGCTCCCATCGGCTACATTTCCATTACCGGAAACCTGGGCGAAGAAATCGCGAAGGGAACGGCCCAGGTTCCCTACGGCCGTTTTTCCGATTGGCGGGAATTTACGGACTATTGGTGGAAGAGCCCCGAAGAAACGGAGCTCTTTCAGTTTATCGGCAAGGACAATATTCCCTTTCATACGGTGATCTTTCCTTCCACCCTGCTGGGAAGCGGAGAAAACTGGACCATGCTGTATCACATGTCCAGTACCGAGTACCTCAATTATGAAAGCGGCAAATTTTCCAAAACCCGGGGCATTGGGGTTTTTGGCAGCGACGTCATGGAGACGGGGATCCCCGCGGACGTGTGGCGCTTTTATATGTACTACAACCGGCCCGAAAAGGCGGACGCCCTTTTTACCTGGAAGGATTTTCAGGAAAAAGTTAACGGCCAGTTAATCGGCAATCTGGGGAATCTGGTAAACCGGACCTTGTCTTTTGTAACCCGGTACTATGACGGCGCCATACCCCCGCCCGGCGCCCCCTCGTCCCTCTCCTGGGACGAGGTCCGGCGCTTTGAAAAGGAAATTACCGCAAAGCTGGAATGGGCGGAACTCCGGGACGCTTTCCGTCAGATTTTTGAACTTTCCTCCTACGCCAACAAAGTGTTCCAGGACGCCGAACCCTGGAAATCCCGAAAGGAAGATCCCCCCAAAGCCGCGGCCCTTATCCGGGATCTCTGCTACGTGGTCCGGGACATCGCTATCCTGATCGATCCGTACATTCCCGCGTCGGCGGAAAAGATCGCCGGGTTTCTGGGGATGGAACTTGGCTCCGCGCCGGGGGCCAGAAGCGGCCTGAACTGGGACACCCTGGGTAAACCCGTCGGGCTTCCGGGAACGGTAAAGAGCGAAGTACTCTTTTCAAAACTGGAAGACGGCCAGGTGGCGGAACTCCGGGAAAAATACTCGGGAAGCCAGAAGGAACGGCAGGATGCGGTAAAACCCGCCGGGTCGCCCAAGCCCGCCGCGCCGGATTTTGCCGCCCTGGATCTCCGGGTGGCGGAGATCGTCAAAATAGAACGGCATCCCAACGCGGACAAACTCTATATCGAGACCCTGGACATCGCCGGGGAAGAGCGGGTCATTGTCTCGGGCCTGGCGCCCTTCTACCGGGAAGAGGAACTCCTCCACAAGCGGATCATTGTGGCCTACAATCTTAAGGCCGCCAAACTCCGGGGAGTGATGAGCCAGGGGATGCTCCTGGCCGCGGAGGACCACCACGGTCCGGAGGGCGCGGAGCGCTGCGAGGTGCTGGACGCGCCGGACGCCCCCACGGGAACCAGGGTTACGCTGGACGGAGCGGAACCGGGGCCGGAGCCCGCGGAAATTACCGTGGACACTTTTTTCAGCGTCCCCCTGCGGGCGGTGAACGGCATCGTTACTGCGGGATCCGGGACGCTGACCCTGGCGGGGAAACCCCTTACAACGGCGCTGATCCGCGACGGGGAAATACACTGATCCATGGACCCGTATCTGATATCCCTTCGCCCCGCAGAGCTTTCCGTCTGTACCGCCGCGGCTTCGTTTTTACAAACGGATTTCTGGGGCGGCTTTAAGGCCCGGTTCGGCTGGACGGCCCTTGCCTTTACCGCGGAATGGCTGACCGGAACGGCCCCGGCCGGCGGCTTGCCTCCGGCCGGCAGCCCGTTACAGTCCGGCGGCGGAACAACCGTTCTGCCGCTCCTGGTTCTGCACCGCCGCCTGGGGCCGGCCCTGTCCTTTGCCTATGTTCCCTGGGGGCCGGAACTGCCCGCCGGGTATGACGCCGCCGGCAATACCGCGGCGGCGCGCCTGGCCGCGGTCCTCCGGGGCCTTTTGCCGGGAGATACGGCCTTTATCCGCTTCGACTTCCCCTGGTACTGTGAAACCAGGCCGGCTCCTGCCCCCGAATCTGTCCCGCCGCCGGTATCTTCTGCCGGGCGGGCGGCCGGCGAAGGTTCCCCCCCGGGAAAGCCCTTCCGCCGGGCCGCCGCGAACGTCCAGCCCCCCGACTCGGTGCTGGTGAATCTAGCCCCCGGCGAACCGGCGATCCTGGGAGCGATGAAATCCAAGTGGCGTTATAATGTGGGGCTTGCGGAAAAGAGGGGCGTTCAAGTGCGGATCGCCGGATCGCCCTTACCGGCCCGGCAGGAACTGGAAGCGTTTTACGGCATGTACAGGGAAACCGCCGCCCGGGACGGCATCGCCATCCACGGCATCGGTTACTATGAAGCGCTCTTTGAGGAAGCGGCGAAATACGGCCGGCTGCCCCCCGGCTGCCGGCCGGATACCCGGCTCTACATCGCGTCCCATGAGGGAGAAGACATTGCCGGCATTGTTACCCTGTTCCGGGGCCGGGAGGCGGTGTACCTGTACGGAGCGTCGGCAAACCGCAAGCGGAACCTCATGGCCCCCTATGCCCTGCAATGGCGGGCCATGAGGGATGCCAAAGCGGCGGGCTGCGTTTACTACGACCTCTTCGGTATTCCGCCGGAGGACCCGGACATCAACCCCCATCATCCCATGGCGGGGCTTTACCGCTTCAAGACCGGCTTTATCGGCGGCGGAGAGGGCGGCGTCATTATCCACCGTCCGGGCAGCTGGGACTACCCCTGCCGTTTCCTGGCCTGGGCGCTCTACTCCGCCGCGGAAAGGGCCCGGAAAAAAATCCGGGACATGCGGAAAAAGAAACCCCGGACATAGCGCGCCGTTAAAAGTCCCGACGGCAAATATTTACCCCGGCGGGTACCCATAGCGCTTACAGGCATTCCATGATATTTCCGATAAAGTCCTCGTGGGCGGAACAGTTCATTATCTTTGCCGCGTTGGGAGGTTCAAGCAGCAGTACGATTAGGTTATTTAATATATCATAAAAAAGATTTCGGGTTTCCTTTTGTATTGAAAAAAGCAGGACGA
>JAISDG010000195.1 GCA_031265015.1 Spirochaetaceae bacterium
TTGGCATGAACACATTCACCGAAATGTTGTACCAGTTCCGGTATCATGCGCCGTGAAATATTCGCGTCAAGCAGTAACTTCATAGACCGCCATCTTTGTTGAGGCGTCCCGTTCGGCGGCGAAGGCAAGGGCTGCCCGGATATGAATTTCCTGTAATTCGGGGTAATCGTCTATAATTTCAGGGATAGTCATACCGGCAGCCAGCCAGCCAAGAATATCCGCAACGGTTATACGGGTTCCCGTTATACAGGGTTTTCCAAAGCGTATACCGCTGTCTATAACAATATAAGATGACAAGGCGTTCAACGTTTTTCTCCTCCAAACGAACATACCGTATTTTTAACGATTTGTCAAAGAACAATTACTCAGGAAACGTCCGGCCATGAAATGAATCCCCCGCCCCAAGGGCCCAAGGGGCGGGGTACTAGACCCCCGCTGCGAGTCAAAGTTTAAATCCCCGGGAAGCGGCCTGGGTAAGTTTGTGTTTCAGCAGGTTATTTTCTTTTTTCAGCTTGCTTATCTCAAGCTGCTGGGATTTTACGGTTTCCAGCAGATCCCCCTGGGTAAGGGCGCCGGTGTGGAGCAGTTCCTCCACATATTCCATTTTGTTTTCAAAATCTATTTCCGCCTCCAGGCTTGCTTCCTGAAAGCTGTCGTCGATGGCCTCTTCGGTAAGGGTAAAATTTTCTTCTTCGGTCTGGAGTATTTTATCGGCAATACGGTAAATAGCCTGGGAGATTACCGACTGGGGTTTGTAGAGTACCACCGGCAGCCGGGATGACAGGGCCGTATCCTGAATGCCGTCCCGGTACATGACCCCCAGATGTTCCACTTTTATATCCAGGTATTCTTCGCAGGATCGCCGGATCTTCATGGCCACCTCGGCGTCTTTGGGATCCTCGATCATATTCATAATAAGCCGGGGATGAAAGTGCAGGACCGCTTCCCGGAATTTTTTATGGGATTCAGGGTCGATTTTGACAATTTCCGAAAGCATCTGGGGTATGTACAAATGTTTTCCGGAACTGTCTTTGCGCACTTTTTCCAGATAACTGCAGGCTTCGGTTCCCTTTTTGAATACCGTGTACATAAGCCGGAAAACGGTATTCTTTAAAAATACATAGGCGTTAAGGGTGGCGGTCACCGCCGGAGAACTTACCACAATCCCCTGGCCGGAAAGCAGAAAGAAATCCAGAATGGATTGATGGGTACCCGCGCCCAAATCCAGAATCAGAATATCCGTATCCGAAGCCAGGGCAAGAAGCCGCCGCACCAGGGCGTTCCGCTGGAAGGATTTAAGGTTTGCCATACCGGGCATTTCCTGATCCCCCGGTATAAAACGGAGTCCCCGGACATCGGTCGGGAAAATCACCTGGGTAAAATCAACCTTGGTATTGTTCAGAAAGGTACCGATGCCCCCGGCGGGGGACCGGAAACCCAGGACCAGATGAAGGTTCGACGCCCCCAGATCCAGATCCGCCAGTACTACCCGCTGGCCCGCCTGGGCCAGGGCTACCGCGATATTGGCGGCTACCAGGGATTTGCCGACGCCGCCTTTTCCGCTGGCAATGGGGATAACCCGCATTATTCGCTTCCCTCCGGCGTTTTCGCAAAAACCGGGGCCCCGGTTTCTTCATCCTCCGCACCGGCCGGCGCCGCGCCACCCCGGTTAAAGGGGAGCAGCAAAACCATGCCCAGGATGGTACCAAAATCGGCCGCGCCCATAAAGAGCGCCCACGACATGGATCGGGGTATTCCCCCGGCGGGTCCAAAGGCCGCCGCCAGCCAGAATGTCAGGCACAAGATACAGATCGCTTTACCCGTTATGTACAGGGGTATGTAGGACTTTGAAATTTCCAGCCGGATCAGCAGAAAAAAGGACATCAGGGGGAAAAGGGCCTGGGGCGCGGCGTACATCATAAAAGGCAGGTTCCGTCCCATACTGCGGAACAGCCCCGCCGGGCCCGAACCCGTAAAGGCCGCCAGCAGGATTACCAGAAAAAGCAGCCGGGAACAATCATAGATAACAACAGCCGTCCGTACCGTCCGGGGAGGTTCTTTCATCGGCGGCACTACTTAATTCCCGTCAGTTCCATTTCAAAAACCAGGAAACTGTTGGGGGGAATAACGCCGCCGGCGCCCTGTTCGCCATAAGCCAGTTCCGGGGGGATAACCACCAGGCGCTTTTCGCCGGTCCGCATATCCAGAATAGACCTGTCCCAGCCGGGGATTACCTGGCCTATACCGGCCTGGAATTCCAGAGGGCCGCCGTGGACGTCCGAAGCGTCAAAAACCTCGCCGGAAAGGAACATGCCCTTATACTGCACCTGTACCGTACTGCCGCTTTGGGGTTTGGGGCCTGTCCCCTGTTTTTGTACAAGGTACTGTATTCCGTCACCGCCGGTTTTAAGGCCGGGATAGGTGGAGGCAATTAAAGCCAGGTCCGCTTCCCGGCGGGCCCTGGCTTTGGCGGAAACTTCTTCATTGGCCCGGGTTAACAGCGCGTCAAACGCGGCCTGATCGGCCTTAAAACTCTGGGCCGCCACGCCGTTCCGCACGATGGCAATGCCGGTAATTGTATCCCCCTGCTGAATCGCGTTAACTACCCGCTGGCCTTCCACTACCCTGCCAAAGACCGTGTGGTGATCGTCCAGCCAGGGGGTTTCCTTGTGGGTAATGAAGAACTGGCTGCCGTTGGTACCGGGCCCCGCATTGGCCATGGAAAGAATCCCCGGCCCGTCGTGGCGCAGGGAAGGATCGAATTCATCGGGAAACTGGTAACCCGGGCCGCCCCTGCCGTTGCCAAGGGGATCGCCGCCCTGGATCATAAAGTTGGGAATTACCCGGTGAAAGACAAGGCCGTTGTAAAAAGGCTTCTCTCCGCAGACAGTCATCTTTCCCTCTGCCAGGGCAACAAAATTACAGACGGTTAAAGGAGCTTTTTCATATTCCAGCTTAATCAGGATTTCCCCCCTGGAGGTATTAATCCTGGCATAGAGACCTTCTCCCAGCGCGGTATTGCCGGGAGAGCTTTGGGCGGAGGCTTCGTCGATAGGAATACGGGGAGGCCATTTTTCGGAACAGGAAAAAAGAAAGACGGTAATGACCGCAGGAATCCAGCGGATTGTTTTATGTATCATCATATACAAATCCTACCATAGACATTGGCGGTTTTTCAATCTATAATATGGAATAATGGATATTACCGAGATTCAGGATGAACTGCTTCGCCTTGAATACCCGAATTTACTCCCCGATCACGATCCAGATATAGAACGGTACTACTATCTGCGATCCATGGGCCAGGCCCGGGACGCCATGGCCATTTACCAAAACCGGCTCAAACTCCGGTACCCGGATGATAATTTTCGCACATGGCTGCTCCGGTCGTACCGCAGCCACGATCCCGTCTTCAGGGGGCTTTTGGCCAAGGGGTACCGCCTGCTGGCGGTCCGCTCCCTGGAACGGGTCAAGAATATCATCATCTATATTGCGGAAAGGGCCGAATCGTACAACGCAAAAGACGTCTATTCCACAATAAAAACGGCGGAGGAAATACTGCAATTCCTTCCCCCCGAACGGTACGAAGCGGTGGCGGGGATGGAGCGCTTCCTCCGTTACGCCAGTGTCCTTGATCTGAAAGTTCCCTCCATTGCAAAAGCCGTAGAGCTGGTCCGGGCCTACCTGACCGACAATCTGGCGGTGGTGGAAGAGGAACGAAAGCGCCGCTCCGAAGCCCTGTCCCGAATGGAAGAAGCGGAACGCCAGCGGCTGGTACAGGCGGACTGGGACAGCTACTATTACCAGAAAAAATACGGCGTCCACGCTCCGCTGATCGATCTGTCGGTGGTGGTTTTTTCCCCGGCGGATCTGAACCGGATCGAGATTCCCCCCTTTCCCCGGGTTGAAGATCAGATCCTGGGGTACTGCGTTAAATACTGGAATTTTGTGGACGATCCCGCCTTTGAGCGAATCCTGTTCCTTTATTCCCGCAAATACGGAAAAAAGAACTACGAAGTGTTCATGGCCATCCGCCGGGGAAGGCAGGCGAAACACCGGGACGATGAAATCCTCGCTTCTATTATGAGCGTTTTGGTAACCGGTTATTACTACTCCATTCAGGGTGATATTTATCTTCAGCGGAACTGGAATACCATTAAGCACATTCTGGCTAACCAGGAACCGCCGAAGGCCCTGCCGGCTCCCGCGGCAGCATCGCCAAAGGCGGTTGCGGCGCCGGCCGGGGCAGGGCGAAGAGCGGCAAAGGCCGGGACAAAACGGACCGGGGTAAAGCGGACAAAAGATGCCGCGAAGAAACAGGCGGCCGTACCACAGACAACTCAGGGAAAAGCGGCCAGGGGACGCCCTGTCCGGGAACCCGTATCCAGGCTGGTTCCCAAGGCGAAACCGAAAACAGCGCCCAGAATTGCGCCGCCGCCGGTTAAGCCGAAAGGCCGGCCCGCGGCGGCGGTGGCTAAGCCGGCGGGCAGGGCCGCGGAACATGTGCCGGTAAAACCCGTGAAGGTCCCGTATAAATTACAACCCGCCCGGGAACCAAAGACAACTATCCTGGCCCGGGCCGTACAAAAACCCGCGGCCCCGCCGCCCAGGCCAAAGCCCGCGGTTCCGGTCCGGGCGGCTCAGCCGGCGGCGCCAAAACCGGAACGGTTTCCGGCCAGGCCTCTACCCGTTCCGGCGGAGCGGGCTGTTCCGGCTCCGAAGCCCGTTCCGCCGTCCAAACCGCCGAAACCTGCTTTGCCGCCAAGACCGGCTGGCGTTATTCCGCCAAAGCCTGCTCAGCCGCCGAGGCCGGCCGCCGCCATCCCGCCGAAGTCCGCCCAGCCACCGAGACCGGCCGGCGCCATTCCGCCAAAATCGGCCCAGCTGCCGAGGCCGGCCGGCGCCATCCCGCCGAAGCCCGCCCAGCCGCCGAGACCGGCCGTTGCCATTCCGCCAAAGCCTGCTCAGCCGCCGAGGCCTGCCGCTGCCATTCAGTCGAAGCCCGCCCAGTTGCCGAGGCCTGCCGCCGCCATCCCGCCGAAGCCCCAGCCGTCGAAGCCTGCCGCCGCCGCTTCGTCCCTGCCGTCCAAGCCGCTGGCTTCGGCGCCGCCGGTTCAGCCGGGAGGATACCGGCCCGCTCCCTATGTCTCCGCGTCTTCCCCGCCCAGCCGGCCCAAACCTAAAGTGTTTACCCCCAAGACGCTGGAAAAGGCCAAGGGGTCGGTATCGGACAGGCTCAAACAGCTTTCGGGCCGTTCCTACGATGTCTACGAAGACCGCTTCCTGTCAAAAGCCAGGACCGTTATACGCAAGGTACTGGGGACCGGCCGGGGATTGTTCTTTAATCTTCCCGAAGAAGCGGAAGATCTGATATACAACTTTCTTCGGGATCACTATTCAGATCCCTATATGGACTGGGAAGACAGCGCCGAACGCAGGAACCTTGCTTCCATGGGTTTTGATCTGCCCTCCCTGAATCCGGTTATCGATGAATGTTACAAACTATTGTAAGGGAACGGTTATGAATCCACTGCGGGGTAGGGTAAATGCGGCGCTGGCGTGGGCGCTGTTGCCGGTTCTGCTGGCTGTAAGCGGCTGCGGAGCCAAATCCGGTCAAGGCGCCGATGATGGTTTTTCCGGGGACAGAGCTTTTGAAGAGAGCGCCGATCTTAACGGCGGCCTTGCATACCAGGGGGCGGAATTCCGGAGAACAGGCTTCGACCCGGCGGAAACGGATGCCCCGGCGGGCGAACGCAGCCCTTCTCCTGTGGACGGTCCTTCCGGTTCCGGGGCTGTTCCGGGGAAAACCCGTAAGCTGGTAAAAAAGGCGGATGTTTCCATAGAAGCGGATAAATCACTCCTTGACAGGGACGGCAAACTGACGGGGGTAAACCAAAAGATGGACGAACTCCTGAAGCGACACGGCGCCTATGCGGAGTACTCCCTTTCCGATGAAGATTCAGCCCGGTACACCATACGGGTACCCCAGGCTTCCTACGGGTCCATGCTTTCCGCCGTGGGCGTCCTGGGTAAAGTCAGGTCCCGCAGCGAAACCGCAGAGGACGTGACCCTTAAGTACTACGATCTTGAAGGGCGGCTCAATACCAGAAAAACCCTGCTGGGTACCTTCCAGGGTTATCTGGGCAGAGCCCAGAGCATCGACGACATTATGAAAATTGAAACCCGGATTGCGGATCTGCAGAATGACATTGACTGGCTGGGAACACAGCTGCAGGAGCTGGCAAGTCTTGCAGACTATGCCACCATTGAGCTCTCCGTATACAGTCCCGGCGTTTCTTCGGATTATGGCCTGCCGGAAAAAATACGGGACCTTTTTGCCGCTTTCCGCGGTTTTGCCTCCGGCGGCCTTCTGGTCATTCTGGGGATCATCATTTTCGGCCTGCCGCTTGTCATCATTTTCCTGCTGGCATACTGGCTTTTCTTTGGCAGGGTGGGGCTTCTTAAAAAAGCCTTCCGCCTGGCGGTACGCGGCAGGGACACGGACATTAAGAAAGAATGACGGGGTATTAAACCCGCAGACGGAATAAAGTAAGGAGTAAAAAGTTTGCTGCCATGGCTATTGTAAACAAAGCACAAAAAAACGGATTCTTTGTAAGAAATCTGCGGAATTTTTTTGAACACCGGGCCTTGTGGATGTACCTGCTCTGCGACGAAGCCCGTAAACAGGGAGCCGATCCGGCAAGCTTCGCTCCCGCTGCCATACGCCGCTGCGGCATCTATCACGGTATCCGGGCGATCACCGGCATCCAGGACGCGGCGGCCCAGGCGGAATCCGGCGGGCATGCGGGGGAAGGTCCCGGGGTTAGCTGTAAAGCGCTGCAAAAAAAACTCTTTCCCCCGGCGGGACAGGCGATCTTTGAAATGAAATTCCGCCGGTTGACCGACGATGCTTTTGATGTGGACTTTCACTACTGTCCCCTGGTTTCGGCCTGGAAAAAACAGGGATGCAGCGACGATGAATGCGACAAACTCTGTGACTGGGCCATGGAAGGGGACCGGGGCATTGCCGAAACCTTTGGCTGCGAACTGGAACTGGAAAAAACTATCGCCCGGGGTGATGATGTCTGCCAGATCCGCTTTCGCCGGAAACAATAAGTATGGGATTTATATACGAGACCCACCTTCATACCCGGCAGGCCAGCGTCTGCGGCGTTTCCCGGGGCGCCGACTATGTCCGGCGTTATCTGGATGCGGGCTTTACCGGCATTATGGTGACCGATCATTTTTTTAACAGCAATACCCCTTTGGACCGCCGGCAGCCATGGTCCGAATGGGTCAATGGTTTTTGTTCCGGTTACGAAGATGCCCGGAACGAAGGGGAAAAGCGGGGATTGGATGTGTTCTTTGGCTGGGAAGAAACGTTTGACGGCGATGATTATCTGGTCTACGGCCTGGACAAGGCGTGGCTCCTGGAACACCCCGAAATGATCCGCTGGACCAGAAAGGAGCAGGCCCGGGAAGTACGCCGATCCGGGGGCTGTGTGGTTCACGCCCATCCTTTCAGGCAGCACAGTTACATAGACGCGATACACCTGGCTCCGCATTTTGTAGACGCCATAGAAGCCGCGAACAAAGGCAACCACGATGCGATCTACGATGCCCAGGCCCTCGAATACGCCCGGATTCTGGGGCTGCCCGCGGTGGCCGGCTCGGACATCCATAACGCGAAAGATTTACCGGGTCAAGCGCCCTTTGGTATCGAGGTTGAAACAAAACTTGCTTCCATAGCGGATTATGCCGCGCTGATACTGAATAGGGGTACCATAAAACTCAGGATGCCGCCGGGCCGTTGTGATTTCCGCCGAACCGGCGATAAGCCTTTGCTGTTACCGGTGGAAATTCGGGACAGGAATGACAGAACCCCCGGCCCCCGGCGGATGACCTTTAACGAAGCGGCGGAACAGCTGGCTTTTTCCGCGGTGGAAAAAAAAGCGGGGTAGCGGGAATTTTCCAACCAGGGGAGGAACGGATGAACAGAAAACTTACCGTAGGTATACTCTGCGGAGGAAAATCCGCGGAGCACGAAGTATCCCTCCAGTCGGCCAGGAATGTCTATGAAGCCATGGACCGGGAAAAGTTTAACCCTGTCCTTATCGGCATAGAAAAAACCGGACGGTGGATTTTTAACGCTTCCGGTTATGTGAACGATGATCATATCAGTAATGATCATGTCAACACCAATCCTGCCAACAATTCCATAAACAGGTTTATTCTAAACGCCGATGATCCGGCGGCGATATGTCTGGCCCCGCAAAGCTTTTCGGCGGTTCTGCCTCCCCGCAGCGGTGGCTTTCTTTCGATAACCGGGGAATCCGGGGAAGCGTTGGTTTCCGGTAAGGTTCAGCTGGACCTGATTTTCCCCATACTCCACGGGCCTTTCGGTGAAGACGGCACGGTGCAGGGACTTCTTAAACTGGCGGAAATTCCCTTTGTCGGACCGGGGGTCCTCGGCTCCGCCGCAGGCATGGACAAGGATGTAATGAAGCGGCTCCTCCGGGACGGCGGAGCGCCCATCGGTCAATTCCTGGTACTCCGGGATTGGGAACCGGTTCCTTCGTTTGCGGACATTACCGCCGCTCTGGGAAACCCGGTATTTGTCAAGCCCTCCAATATGGGTTCCAGCGTGGGGGTAAGCAAGGTTCATGACGAAGCAGATTTCCGCGCCGCCCTGCGCGAAGCTTTCGTTTACGACACGAAAGTAATTCTGGAAGAAAACATCCCCGGCAGGGAAATAGAATGTTCCGTGCTGGGCAATGAAGAACCGCAGGCGTCCCTTCCCGGAGAGGTAAAGGCCGGCAGGGATTTTTATTCCTACGAGGCAAAGTACATTGACTCAGCGGGGGCAGCGCTGGAAATCCCCGCCAAACTGCCGGATGATAAAGTTAAGGAAATACAGGCCCTGGCGGTCAAAACCTTCCGGATTCTGGAATGCCAGGGCTTATCCAGGGTAGATTTTTTTATGAAAGAGGACGGCAGGGTACTGGTAAACGAAATTAACACCATGCCGGGATTTACCAGGATCAGCATGTATCCCAAATTGTGGGAAGCCTCCGGTCTGACGTATACGGCCCTTATCACCCGGCTTATAGAGCTTGCCCTGGCGCGGTTTGAAAAAGAGAAAAAACTTAAAACCAGTTACAGTTAGACCGGGGGTGTTCCAAAATTTCAACGTTTGGAAACTTCAAAGCCGGTGGAAAAACCCGGCAAGGTTTTGGAACCGGTTCAGTTGCTTTTTGGATCCAGCCCCGGCAGATTCCATTCTTCGGGGATCTTGGTGGGCTGGCCTTTGGAATCCACAAAGGCCCAGGTAACTTTTGCCGCGGCAATCAAATCATCTTTCCGTTTTATTTCCTGGGCGATAATGCCGCTGACGGCTCCCTTTTTGATGGGCCAGGATCTGATGGTAAGCACATCGTCGGGAAAGGCCGGCTGCTTGTAATCAATTTCTACCCTGGCCACATACACGCCGTAACCTGTTCTTACCGCTTCCACATAATCGAAACCCACGGCCTTAAGGAATTCATACCGGGCATACTCCAGGTAATGAAGATAATTGGCGTTATTTACATGATTGTAATGATCGCACTCATAGGTGCGGACCCGCAAAGTACATTCACAAACCATAGGAATAACCATATACTTAAAAAGATCTATTTTCAAGGAGAATGCCGTTATGTTCCGCTATTGCCCCGCCTGCGCTTCCGAAAGAATCAGCTTTAAAAAGGGTAAGGTATTTACCTGCCCCGACTGTGGCTTTACCTACTACCACAATACCGCCGCCGCGACCGCCTGTATCGTCAGGACCGGCGCGGGGCTGCTTTTCCTGGTCCGGGGCAAGGAACCGGCCAAGGGAAAGCTGGATCTGCCCGGCGGTTTTGTGGACCCCGGCGAGGGCGCGATGGACGGCCTGCGCCGGGAATTCGTTGAGGAACTGGGCTGGGATCCGCTGGCCGCCGCCGGCCCTGCCGGGGAATCCGGTACAAAACCCCAGGAGGCTTTTACGCTCTTTGCATCCTTTCCCAACAAGTACCCCTACAAAAACATTCCCTACAATACCTGCGATTTGTTTTTTTATATTGACGCCCCCACCCTCTCCAAAGAAGATTTACGTCTGGAAGCGGCGGAAATCGCCGAAGTACGGTTTATCAGGCCCGGGGATATCAACTATGAAGACCTGGCCTTTGAGTCCGCCAAACAGGCCGTTAAAACGTACCTGCAGCGGCATTGCGAGTAACGAGCCTCTGGACGGAAATCATCCCCCCTGGTACTATACAATCATGCTGGATTATCGTTTTATTGTTGACAATATCGACGCTGTTAAAAAGAACATAGAAAACCGTTTTATGAAGGCCGACGCCGACGCGGTGGTACGGCTTTTTACCAGGCGGACCGGGCTTACCACGGCCATTCAGGATCTGCAGCAAAAGCGTAACGCCAACGCCGGCGCGATGAAAGGCAAAATGGAGCAGGCCGAACGGCAGCGGCTTATCGAAGAGGGCAAAAAGCTCAAGGATGAAATTGCCGCCGCCGATACGGAGCTTTCGGGGCTTGAGGCGGAACTTGAGGCCGAAGCGCGGCGTATTCCCAACATGGCCCATCCCGACGCGCCTGTCGGCAGGGAGGATAAAGACAACCTCGAAGTAAAGCGGGTAGGGGAGCCGTGCCGGTTTGATTTTGAGCCGAAGGATCATGTGCAGCTTGGTCAGGACCTGGACATTATCGACTTTGATTCGGCCACCAAGGTTTCGGGGACAAAGTTTTACTACCTCAAAAACGAGGGAGTTTTTCTTGAACTTGGTCTTACCCGTTACGCGTTGGACATTCTGGTAAAAAAAGGATTCACCCCGTTTATCACGCCGGACATCGCCAGGGAAGAGATCCTTGCCGGCATAGGCTTTAATCCGCGCGGGGCCGAATCCAACGTCTACAGCCTTGAAGGAGAAGGCGCCTGTCTTGTGGGAACCGCGGAGATTACGCTTGGGGGCTA
>JAISDG010000013.1 GCA_031265015.1 Spirochaetaceae bacterium
GCGTCCCGCAGTCCCTTTGCCCGGCCCACGTAGCCGGGGTCCCTTCGGGAAAGGGTAAATTCCGCCAGGGCCCGGGGATTGGACCGGTACGAGGAGGTTTCCCCCGAGGGGATCAGTTCGTCGGTGGTTGTGACAGGATCGGTGATAAAAGAAACGACTTTAAGAAGAAGGTTTTCTCCCAGGGCTTCCATTTCGGGCCAGCCGGTAATATTGGGGCCGTACCGGAGTTCCACGCCGGCTCCGGGACGGCCCGTTCCGTTATACACCCTGGCCCGGTAGGGGGCGTCGTCAAAATGATAGGGCCGCGGCTTTTCCCCGGAGGGGAAGCCCCGGGCAAGCAGCGCTTCACTTCCCGCGGAGCTAAGGATACCCCCGTTAAAGGCGGTGGCGGCGATACTTCGGGCATCCATCAGGGCTACCGAAGCAATCTGCCCCTGGTTCGGCCTGGAACCTTCCCGGTTGGGAAAGTTCCTGGTGGTATGACGGATCGAAAGGCAGCGGTTGGCCGGCACATCCCCCGCGCCAAAACAGGGGCCGCAAAAGGCTGTTTTTACCACCGCCCCGGCAGCGACAAGCTTTGCCAGGGTTCCGTTTTTTGCGGTTTCCAGATAAATGCTCTGGCTGCCGGGGTATACCGACAGGCTGAAGGCGCCCGCCGATCCGGCGCCGCCCGCCTGTCCGGCGCCGCCCTGCGGCCCTCCGGCGGCCAGGATATCCGCGGCCGCGGTAATATTGTCAAAGGTTCCGCCGGCGCAGCCGGCGATGATTCCCTGGTCCGGCCGGACCAGGCCCCGGCCGTCGATCTTGTCCAGAAGCCCCAGTTCCGGAAGGGAAAGCGCCGCTTCCGCGTCCTTTTCAACCTGCCGGAAGACATCCCCGGGATTGGCGATCACTTCGTCCAGGGGATACACATTGCCGGGATGAAAGGGCATGGCAATCATGGGCCCTATCTTTCCCAGATCCACCCTGATAAGGCCGTCGTAAAAGGCCCTTTCCCCGGGCCGCAATGTCCGGTAATCCCCGGCCCTGCCGTGGATCTCCAGGTACTCTTTGGTAAGCCCGTCGGTTTCCCAGACCGACGACCAACAGGCAGTCTCGGTGGTCATCACGTCAATCCCGCTGCGGTAATCCACCGGCAGGGATTCGACGCCGGGGCCGGTAAATTCCAGAACGGCGTTTTTGGCAAAGCCCTCCTTAAATACCGGCCCGATAATTGCCAGGGCCACATCCAGGGGCCCCGTCCAGGGGCGGGGCTTTCCCTCCAGGTACACGGCAATTACCCGCGGATAAGCCATATCATAACGCTGGGAGAGGAGCTGCTTTACCAGCTCGCCCCCCCCCTCCCCTACTCCCAGGGTTCCCAGGGCGCCGTACCGGGTATGGCTGTCGCTTCCCAGGATCATCTTCCCGCACCCCGCCCAGGCTTCCCGCATATAGGAGTGGATCACCGCCAGGTGGGGGGGTACGTAAATTCCCCCGTACTTCTTCGCCGCGGAAAGACCGAAGACATGATCATCCTCGTTGATCGTCCCCCCTACCGCGCAGAGGGAATTGTGGCAGTTGGTCAGGACATAGGGAACCGGAAAGGATCTAAGACCGCTGACTTTGGCGGTCTGGATGATCCCCACATAGGTAATGTCATGGGAAGCCAGGGCGTCAAAACGGAGGCGCAGGGCATCTCCCGGCTCCAGCCGCTCCCCTTCGTTATGGGCCGCCAGGATACCGTGGGTTATGGTCCCCGCCCTGGCCGCAGCCAGTTCCGCGGGAGTTCCGGGAACCTCCGCAAGTTCCCTTCCCCGTTTCAGCACAACACCCTTATTTATAAGCTCTACGGCCCGGGAACCGCCGTTCCCCGGCGAAGAATCGAAAGATACCGGCATAGGAAGGGTAGTCTATCATACCGGAAGAGGATTGATAAAGACCCCGGGCCGGGGATTGACACTTTAGAGAAAGTCCGGATATATGTAAAAAGCCATTGCAGGGCCCCTTCGTCTATCGGTTAGGACATGAGATTCTCAATCTTAAAAGACGGGTTCGATTCCCGTAGGGGCTAAAACGGTATTGTTCCGCCATGGGGCGGGCAAAAAGGCCTGTCTTTACGCCGGGGCCGGTAGATTTCCTGTTATCCAGTCACTATACTAAAAAATAAGCCGAGAATAATACATATACTTACATAATTGAGGTACTGATGAAAAAAATCATGCTGGTGTTAACAAGCCTGGCCGCGTTAAACTGTTTTGGCGAAGACATTTTTACCTATAAAACAGGCGATTACGAAATTTGTACCCTGGTGGAGACAACCGGCCCCGGCAGGCCCCAGGTCCTTATCGGGGCCGATGAGGCCCTGCAGCGGCGCTACCTTGCCCCGGCGGGCGGCGCTCCGGATTTCCAGTCCGAAATCAATACCTTCCTTATCCGGGGAAAAGGACGGGTCGTCCTGGTAGACACCGGTTTTGGAGGGGCGGTTTTTGAAAACATGAAAAAGCTGGGGGTTAATCCCGGCGATGTGGACGTTGTTCTTCTTACCCACCTGCACGGCGATCATATCGGGGGTCTTGCAAAAGACGGAAAAGCTCTGTTTCCCAGGGCCCTGGTTTATCTGGCGGAACAGGAGCGGGATTACTGGACAAAGACAAATGTCAATGCGGGGGCCGTTGCCGCCCTGGCCCCCTACGGAAACAGGATAAGGACTTTTAAACCCGGCGAACTCGGCGCCGCCGCGGCGGAACTCCTGCCGGGAATCACGGCCATCGCCGCCTTTGGTCATACTCCGGGACATACGGCCTTTCTGGTGGTTTCGGGGAATGCCCGGCTTCTTATCTGGGGAGACGTGATGCATGTCCAGGGTATCCAGTTTCCCCGGCCGGATATTTCTGTCACCTATGATACGGATCCTGTCCGGGCGGCGGAGGTACGAAAAAAAATTCTGGATTATGCGGCAAAAAACAATATCCCCGTGGCGGGGATGCATCTGCTGTACCCTGCCGTCGGGACAGTCCGGCCGGCCGGGGACGGCTTTTCCTTTGAACCCGCCCGGTAGCCGGATAAACATGCTTCGAACGGGATAACAAAAAATGCAAAATCCTCCGGCTGTGTATTATTTTTTCCCCAGCGCCGTCCTCCGGTTTAAGGAATTTGATACAGCCGCTGTACCTGTTCTTTTGATGATGGGAACAGCCGCGGGGGTCTTGATGTTCTGTTCCCTGATCCGCCTGTGGATCTACGGCGGCTTTGACCGCCTGCAGGCCCGGATACCCTTCAGGGAATACCGGAGCCGTATTGCGGCCCTTTGGTCGGTACTTTGTTCCGCCCTGGCCCTGGCTTTCCCCCTGATTCCCGGTTTTGAAGAACCGGCGCTGCTGATTGCCTCCCTGATGGAATTTTTGGGCCTCCTGGGTTTTGACGTCTCCTTAACGGCGCTGCTGCTGCTGCACTACTTTCCCGGCTGGAAAATCAAACAGTTCCTGCCCCTTTCCCTCCTGGCGCTGGTTACCGCTTTGCTTCCCCTTTCAGGACAGCTTCCGGCCCCCTTTGCCCTGGGCTGCTTCTCCCTGGCTTTGTGCATCCTCCATCTGGCATTGCTGATATACCTGGCAAAACTGCGCCGGCCCCAATCGCGGCCGGAAGCAGGGCTGTCCCGGGAACAGCCCCGGTTCCGGCTGGAAAAGCCCTTTCTGTACAGCGTTCTTGTGTATCTTTCCCTGGGGCTTTCCTTTGTCCTGCCCCGGGAATGGGGGACTTTTCTCTGGCCCGCCGGCCTTCTGGGGTACATTTTACTGGAACACAGGCTTTTTCCAACGCGGCCCGCCGCCGCGTATCACGCCCTGTTTCTTCCGCAGCCCGCTGTAACCGGAAGCGGCGCGGAGCAGCCCCGGGACGTACCGTCAACGGCGGATGCCGCTCAAACCGCCCCCGGTCCGGCGGTCCCGGCCGCGGAAGCCAGCGGAGAGCCGGCGGCTGGAAAGCCGGCGGCAGTTACGGCGGCGGAAGCCAATGAAGAGCCGGCGGCTGGGGAGCCGATGGAAGAATTGGCTGAACCGGACCCGGGGGAAACCGGGGATCTTCTTCCCGCCGTTCCGGCGGGAAAACCGCCGGAAGAACTGCCCGGAACGCCTGCGGTCGGGTCGTTTATTCCCCGGGAATTTCTGGCAATCCTGAACAAAAAAAGCGTGGCGGAACTTAAGCTGGGGGATCATATCAAGCAGGAGATGACGATCTTCTTTTCCGATATCCGCCGGTTTACGGATCTGGCGGAAAACCTTACCCCGGAAGAAAGTTTTGCCTTTATCAATTCTTACCTTTCCCGGATTGTGCCGGAAATTACCAAAAATGGCGGCTTTGTGGACAAATATATCGGAGACGCGATCCTGGCCCTCTTTCCCCAGATAAACGGCCCCGACATGGCGGTACAGACAGCCATTGCGATTCAGGGAAAAATTCTGGAATACAATATCCACCGGGCAAAGTGCGGATACCGGCCCCTGGCCATGGGTATAGGCATCCATACGGGAACCCTGATGGTGGGAGTGGTGGGGACCAAAGACCGCATGCAGAATACGGTTATTTCCGACGCGGTTAACCTCGCCAGCCGGGTGGAAAGCCTTACCAAGGCATTCCGGGTTTCCCTGGCAATCAGTGAAGAAACCTTTAAAAAGCTTGAAGATCCCGGCGCCTATCAGTACCGTTTTGTAGGTAAAGTCAGGGTTAAGGGCAAGGTAGAGCCGGTTTCAATCTTTGAGATCTTTGACGGTATCGATGAAGAACTCCAAAAGAAAAAGATAGAGGCAAACCGCTTTTTTGAACAGGGCATGTTTATGTACTACCAGAAAAAATATTCCGAGGCCCTGCAGGAATTCGGCAAGGTCCTGGAAGTGCTTCCCGATGACGGAGCCGCCGCTTTTTATATTGACAACTGCATGACCAAAATAAACGTATAAATCTGTCTGAAAAGGGAGGAGGACACGGAAACCACACAACTCTTTACGCTTATCACCGAAGCCCGGCACTGCGTAGCCCTTACCGGGGCGGGAGTAAGCACCCTGTCGGGAATCAGGGATTTCCGGGGAAAGAACGGCCTTTACAAAGACATGGACGCGGAAAAAATTTTCGACCTGGATTATTTTTTCCGGGATCCTTCATTCTACTATTCCCACGCCAGGAATTTTATTTACGATCTGGACGCAAAGCAGCCTTCCATCGTTCATACCGTGCTGGGGGAGCTGGAACAAAAGGGGCTCCTGAAAGCGGTTATTACCCAGAATATCGATCTGCTCCATACCAGGGGGGGAAGCCGGCGGGTCATCGAAATCCACGGTTCTCCCCAAGCCCACTACTGTCCTGTCTGCCAGAATTCCACCGCCGCGGAAGAGGCAATCCTGGCCGGAACGGTCAAAGCCGGCGGCTTTATGGAATTTGACACCGCGGCGGCCATAGTGCGGCAGGGCGGAATGCCCCGGTGCGAAAAATGCGGCGGCGCGCTAAAACCGGCAATTACCTTTTTTGGTGAAAGCCTGCCTGTCCACGCCCTGGCCGCCGCGGAGGCGGAAGCGGAACAGGCGGATCTGATGCTGGTGCTGGGTACAAGCCTTACGGTGTACCCCGCCGCGGGGCTGCCCCAGCTTACCCTGCGGAAGGGCGGAAAGATCGTGATTGTCAATGACATGGAAACTCCCCTGGACGGGTACGCGGTTCTGCGTTTTAAAAATTTAGAAATTGTCCTTGAAAAACTCAGGGCCCTGTCCTAAATTTACATAAGTAAGGAGTACTATTATGAAAAAACTAGGTATTATTGTGCTGCTGGGTCTGGTGTTTTTATGCCTGCCCCTGGCAGCCCAGGACGCGTCCGTTAAAGCCATGAGCCTCGGCGGAGCCACCGGGATCTATGTGGTGCCCACGGCCCATACCGGATTTTCCGACGGTTTTGGTTTTAACATCGGGTATCATACCAATATCTTTAAACCGCAGGGCGGCAAGACAAAACTGAACCACCTGTTACAGGCCAACTTCAGTTTCCTCCAGATGCTTGAAGCTTCCGCGGCCTTCGACTTCCAGCCGGAATATGCCGGGATAACCCATCCCAACGATTTCCTTACGGGAGTCAAGGTGCAGCTTCCCTTCGCGGCGGTGCCGATCGCGCTGGGCGCCAATTTCATGTACCACAATATAGGGCAGGATCATTATGACCATTGGGCTTTCCGTATTTACGGCGCCATTACCTACAAGGCCGACATATTCACCTGGCCCGCGGAAACCACCCTGGTGGTGGGGCATACTTTTTCCGAGGACAGCAAAAGCGACATTGACTTCGGTATGGGTTTTGACTTGGTCGTCCTTCCCAAATACCTGCGGCAGTTTTTGCACCTGATGATTGATTATTCCAACTTCAGCTACAGCTCCGATCCCTGGGGAGCCGGGGCATGGTACCGGGGCGTCCTTAACGCCGGGGTCCGGGCGGATCTAAGCCAGATTCCAGCGTTAAACAAATTTACCTTCGCGGTGGATATTTACGTAGCCGACGCCTTTGACCACAAGACCGGCGGCGACGGCCGCTCCCTGGGCCTGGGCGTTACCTTCGGGATGAAGTTTTAATAAATCGTTCCGCCCAAAAGCCGGCCGGCGATTTCCACCGCCATGCCCGCGGTCTGGTTCCGCACATCGAGAACGGGATTAACCTCCACGATGTCCGCGGAACCCAGGAGCCCCGACGCGGCGATTTCTTCCGAAAGGAGCAGTACCTCCCGGTAGGAAAAACCGCCGCTTAAGGGGATTCCCACCCCGGGGGCGATCATCGGATCCATGGCGTCCATGTCCACACTAACGTGGAGCCGGTCTACCCTCTTCTTAAAAAACGAGATGATTTCCCCCGCCGCCGCGGCGATTCCCCGGCGGTCAATGTCCGTCATGGTATAGACCGTAAGCCCCGCCTTCCGCATCAGCAGCCGTTCCCCCGGATCAAGATCCCGGACCCCCGCCAGGGCCACATTGCCGGGATCGAGCTTTACAAAATCGCCGTAGAGCCCCGTCAGTTCCGGCCTGCCGAAACCGCAGGCCGCGGCGAGGATCATGCCGTGGATATTTCCCGAGGGGCTTGTTTCCCCGGTGTTGAAGTCCCCGTGGGCGTCGATCCACAGGCAGCCCCAGGAAAGCCCCTTCTTTTTATAAAAGGCCCCCAGTCCGGAAAGGCTCCCGATAGCGATGGAGTGATCCCCGCCAAGGATCAGGGGAAAGCACCCCTCGTCCAGGGCCCTTTCCGTTTCCGCGGCCAGTTTCGAACAGGCTTCCACAATGGGGGCCAGGAATTTGACCCGGGGGTCCCCTTCTTCGGCAAATTCAAAAACCGGGGCGGCTATGCCGGGAAAGTTTTCGCCGCATTCATGCCCCAGAGCGGTGAGGGTTTCCTTAAGTCCCGCCAGGCGCATCGCCGAAGGCCCCATGTCGCTGCCCCGGCGGCTTGCCCCGAAATCCAGGGGCAGTTCGATAATGCGGACCCTCACCGGATCCCTCCGGCGGCGTTTTCCAAAACCCCCAGGGCGGCGCCGATCCGCGCCAGGCACCGCTCCGCCCCCAACAGCCGGACGGAGCCGAAAAGGGGCGGGCTTACCCGGGCGCCAGTTACCGCAACCCGCAGGGGCATAAGGAGATCCCCCGGCTTAAGGTTCTCCGCTTCCGCCTTTTCCCTGACCAGCCGCTCCGCGTCCCCGTCGTCCGCGGCGGCTATGGCGGGAACCAGTTCCCGGCCCAGACGAAGCAGCTTTACCGCGGAAGGGAGGTCCAGCTTTTTGGGGATATATTCCTCCGCCGCCGGAGCCGGGGGGTCCCGGAAAAGATAGGCCACCCTGGAGGGAATTTCGTACAGAAAGTCCGCCCGTTCCCGGACTAACGGCATGGCGGCGGTATACCGGGCCCGTTCTTCCCCGGAGGGAGGGCCCCCGGCAAAAAGTTTCTGCTCTACGGCCGCGGGCAGGGTAAGCTCCGCGAGCTCCGCGTCGCTCTTCATCCTGATATACCGGCCGTTGTACCATTCAAGTTTTTTGTAGTCAAATACCGCCGGCGCCTTGTTAAGCTTATCCAGGGTGAAGAGCCGGCCAAGTTCTTCCAGCGTATAGATGTCCCTGCCTTCTTCATAGGAACAGCCCAGCAGGGCCACATAGTTAAGGAGCGCCTCCGGCAGATAACCCTGCCGGCGGAATTCGTCGATACTCGTGGCCCCGTGGCGTTTGCTGAGCTTTTTGCCGTCCGGGCCCAGCACCATGGGAAGATGGCAGAATTCCGGCGGTTCCCAGCCGAAGGCGCCGTAGAGGATCACATGGAGGGGGGTGGAGGAAAGCCATTCCTGGGCCCGCAGGACGTGGGTAATCCCCATCAGGTGATCATCCACCACGTTTGCCAGATGGTAGGTGGGAAAGCCGTCGGATTTAAGAAGCACCGGATCGGGGTTGATGTCGCCGTTCTTCCATTCGATGTCCCCCAGCAGTTTGTCGGTGAACCGGGTTCCCGGTTCGGGGCTTCCGGGGGCTTCCGCCAGGGGGATCGCCAGCCTGACGGTGAAGGGTTCCCCCGCTTCCGCCCGGCGGGCGCTTTCTTCCGGGGGAATAGTTCTGCAATGCCGGTCATAGCCGGTCTCGCTTGAGCGGGCGGCTTCCCGTTCGGCCCGAATCTTTTCAAGCCGTTCGGCGCTGCAGAAACAGCGGTAGGCCCTTCCCTGTTCCAGCAAATCCTCCGCATAGCCCCGGTACAGCCCGGTACGCTGGGACTGGACATAGGGCGCGGAAGGGCCCCCCACGTCGGGACCCTCGTCCCAGTGAAGTCCCAGCCAGGCGAAAGTATCGTAGAGGTTTTTTTCGTACTCCGGGGCATACCGGG
>JAISDG010000033.1 GCA_031265015.1 Spirochaetaceae bacterium
GAGTGGTGGGAAAATCTCCGGTAATACCTCCTCCGGTTCCACCAGCCGTGGTGGCGGTGTGTATGTTGATACTGGTAGTAGCTTCAGTAAAGCCGGGAACAGCGTTATTTACGGCTCCGATGAGGGCACTTCTCTCAAAAACACCGCTGGTTCCGACAATACCAACGGCCACGCGGTGTATTATACCAAAGACAGCGGCTACTACCGTGACGCCACCCTGGGTAGCGGGGACAACATCAATACCAGCACCTTGCCCACAGTGACGGGTCCGGGTAATGCTGTCGGGAACTGGATACAGAAGTAGGCCCAAAATCCGGCCTCCGGGCCTGATTTTGGCTTGGGGAATATTCCCTAAAGGCCGGGGCATGGAGACAAAATGATGTCGCATCAGGACGATACGATATCGTACAAAGACTAACGATGTCGTACAAAAACCTCTGTCAATTGACAGTCCGGGGTTTTTTGATGACGCCGTATTCCATCATCATGATCTCCCTGGCGATGCTGTCCACGTCGGAAACAATATGAGTCGAAAGCAGGACGATCCGGTCTTTCGAAAAAGCCGATATGATGTTTCGGAACTTTATCCGTTCCTGCGGATCAAGCCCCGCGGTGGGTTCGTCCAGGATGAGGATTTGCGGATCGTTGAGCAGCGCCTGGGCAATGCCAAGCCGCCGTTTCATTCCCCCGGAATAATGGATACAGCGGCGGCGTAAATCGCCGGTAAGCCCTACGGAATTGGTTAGTTCGATAATCCGTACCCTGGCCTCACCTGCGGGAATCCCTTTTAGCGCCGCGATATACCGCAAATAGTCCCATCCTGAAAAATCAGGATAGAAATTCATTTCCTGCGGCAGGTAGCCGATTTTTGCCCGGTAGTCGTCGCCGCAGGTGTTTTTGTCCTGGCCGTTGATGAATACCTGCCCTTTTGAGGGCTGCAAAATATCCGCCAAAATACGGATCATGGTTGTTTTACCGGCTCCGTTGGGACCAAGTAAACCGTAAACGCCGTTTTCCATCCTGACGCTAATGCCTTTTAGCACCTCCTTGTCTCTGAAACTTTTATAGATATTTTCCATGTGTAATTGCATAGCGGAACCTCCTAGCTCGATGATGAACCAAAGATAGGGCAAAAAGATAAAATCAGGATAAACTACGGGTAAACAAATTATTAAATTTTGCGGGGCATCAGCGGTTTACCGGTTTCAGCGGTTTACCGGTTTCAACGGTTTACCGTATAAAGGCGGCGCAGATGGGCGGTGTCCGCTTTGAGTTCCCTGGTAATGTACCGGTCCAGGCCACCGTATTTGTCAATTTCCTTAAGGGCGGTTAAAAGATATTCTTCCCGGACCGTCATGTAGGGAATCATATAGGGCTTGGTTTCCGCATAGGGCAGATAGCGGCTGCGCAGGCAGTCCGCGGAAACAAGGTAATCGGCGATGATCGTTTCCCGGCTTGCCCCTAACGCGTGCAAAACCAGCGCCGACGCCAGGCCGGTCCGGTCCTTGCCCGCGGAACAGTGAAAGAGCAGGGGGGCATTGGCGGGATCGGAAAGGACGGCAAAAAATTCCCGGTACCGGGGAATAGCCTCGCCGGGAAGCATGGCATACAGCCGGAGCATTTCCCCGGCAGCCGCCGAGGAATCGGGATTAAAGAGCCATTGTCTGCCGGGAGAAAGCGCGCCCATCAGGTTTCCCGCGTCAATGGGCAGTTCCCGCCGGCTGGTAACGGTGGAAAGCTCTATCCCGGGGAAAGCCTGTTTTTCTTCCGCGGAACGGAAATCAACGATGGTTGTGATTTTCCGTTGTTCCAGGCATTGTTTGCCGGAGGGGGCAATGCCTTCAAGGTCTCCGGAACGGTAGAGGAGCCCCCAGGCAACCTGTTTTTGCCCCTCCGTATCCGCAACCGGATATCCGCCCAATTCCCGTACGTTTAAGACCCCCTCCAGGGGAAGGATCCTTGTGCTGTGCATACCTTCTATAATTAGTATACTTGAAAAGCCATCTTGAGTAAACCGGACCGGCATGGTTTAATGGGAGTATGAACGAAGAAAGCTTAAAGCAGCGCATCCGCGTCCTCCTGGAAGAAATCCAGACCGAAGCGGACCCTGTTCTTTTAAACCGGTACCGCGCCATTTTCCGGCGGGAAGTTTCCTTTTTTCACCGTTCCTATATGGCCGCCTATCTTTTACTGCTGGCCGAAGGAGGGGCCCAGCCGGTAAAGCGAAAACCGGAAACAACCGCGGGGCCCAAACAGCAGGAAAAACGTATCCGTTCCCCTGGCCGCCAGGACAGAAAGGGTAAAGAAGGAATTAATAGAACCGATCAGAAGGATATTTCCAGCCCCCTTGGTGAAGCTGAATCGGTCCGGCTTTTTATCAGCATAGGACGGAACCGCAAGGTCTTTCCCCGTGAAATCCTGGCCCTGGTTGACGCAAAGGCCCGGGTTTCCAGAGACGATATCGGGACAATCCGTATCCTGGACAACTATTCCTTTGTGCAGGTCCGTACCGGCGCGGCGGATACGGTTATTCAGGCCCTGAACGGTCAGCATTTCCGGGGCAGGACACTGACGGTGAACTATGCCCGCGGCCGCCGGGAGGGAGAAGAAGAAACCCCCGATCCGGGCAATACGGCGTGGGCGGATTCCGCGGGTTTTTCCGGATATGATGATTAACCAGGTAAGTGTCGGTGAACTGCAGACCAACTGCTGGATCATTTCCCTGCCCCGGGCGGACCGGGAATCTTCCGGGGGCGAATGTATCCTTGTGGATCCCGGCGGCGATGGGGATTTGATTCTTGACCGGCTGAAGCGGCTTCTGCTCCGGCCCCGGTATATCGTTCTTACCCATGCCCATTTCGACCACATCGCGGCCCTGCCGGAGCTGGCCGCGGCCTATCCTGCCGCGGCAATAGCCGCCCATCCGGCGGAAACGGCAAAACTGGGCCCCCATTCCCTGGAACCGCACCGGCGTGATTTTGGCGGGGCCGCCGCTTACGTAGAAGCCCTGTGGAAACCGCTGCCCGAGGCATCACTGCTGCTGGCCGAAGGAGCCGCCCTGGGACCTTTTACAACGCTGCATCTGCCCGGCCACAGTCCCGGCTCCATAGGCCTTTTGTGGGAAGAAGAAAAGATCCTTATCAGCGGCGATACCCTGTTCAACGCGGGAGTAGGCAGAACCGATTTACCCGGCGGAAGCCAGGAAGAACTTAACCGCAGTTTAACCAGACTTTTTACCCTGGACGGGGATACAACAGTCTATCCGGGCCACGGCCCGGTTACCGCCATCCGGCGGGAAAAGGCTTACTGATTTTCAAATCTTGTAGTATGATTGCTAACCATGGATCAATTCGATACCTTCATCATCGGGCAGCCATCGTTGGATATAAACACCGATTACGATGGTCGTACGGTACGAGAAATCGGCGGAGCGGTAGTGTATTCAGGCTTTGCCGCCGCAGCGCTTGGTCATAAGGTCTGTGTACTCCCCAAGACGAACAGCGCTGAGATAGAGACGGTTGCTCTTTTTGCTACAGTAAAAAATATCAAGGTTATTCCCCTGAAAAGCCCGTTCAGTACTTCCATCGAAAACATTTATCACAGCCCCGACAAGGAACGCCGCAGCTGCCGGATATTGAACCGTATTGAAGGCTACCAGGTAAAAGATATTCCTGATGTCAACGCAAAGGTTTATCACTTTGCCGGACTAATGCGCGGCGACATCGGCAACAGCCTGATCGAGTTTGCGGAAAAAAAGGCGCTGGTTGCGGTGGACGTTCAGTGCCTACTGCGTTATGTTGACAAAACAACTGGTGAAATGTCCTTTCACGACTGGCCGGAAAAATTCGCTATACTGCCAAAAGTCCGCTTCCTGAAGACCGATGCTGCGGAGGCCGAAATACTCACCGGAAGCAGGTGCCGGGTGGAGGCCGCGAAGATTTTGCATGGCTGGGGAGCGGCAGAAGTGATGATAACCCACAATACCGAAGTGATCGTCTATGATGGCAAAAAGATCTATACTGAACCGTTGAAGCCACGAAATCTTTCTGGCCGTAGCGGCAGAGGCGACACCTGTTTTTCCGCTTATATAACCGAACGGCTGTCTTCAAGTGCCGGCGAAGCCCTGCTGACCGCAGCCGCCCTGGTCTCGCTCAAAATGGAAAAACCAGGTCCCTTCGCCGGCAGCCGGGCAGACGTTGAAACCTTCATAAAAGAATTTTACCGCTGACCGCTATTTTACCAATTTCTTACAATTCATTGACAAATCTCTAACAAAGACCCGTTATTTTTAGCATGAAAAATGGGAACGTTCCCAATCCCAGGAAGAAAAGAGATGCTTAATGACGACAATAATTGATGTGGCAAAACAATCAAAAACATTACACGGACAGTAAAAACGGATCTTATTGGCCGGGAATCGGCGTAAGTATATAAATTTTTCACAACGAAGGAGAGAAAAATGAAGAAATTGACGGAGTTGGCGCTGGCTGTTTTGATGGTGGTGCTTTTATTTGGATGCGCGAGAAAAGATCAGGATGATGAAAAAACCATCATCCTGCAAATTGCGACAGCCGGCGACACCAATATGCT
>JAISDG010000060.1 GCA_031265015.1 Spirochaetaceae bacterium
TTAAGCCTTCCCGCCCGCCCGGCGGGAAACCAGGAGGCAAGGCAGGAGCAGATCAGGGTAAAGAGGCCGATGAGCAGCACCGTTTTCCAGTCGATGATCACGGGAATCCGTTCCAGGTAATAATCGGGATCGAGGATCTTTACTTCCCCCCCCCAGGGGCTTGCGGCAAAGGTTAAGGCTTTTTCCAGTCCCCGGATGATGGGGTTGATAAATGATCCGATGCATAAGCCCAGGGCCGTTCCTCCGGCCGCCCCCGCCAGGCCGGTAAGAAAGGCCCCCTGAAGAAAAATGTTCCGGATGGTCCGGGGCGAAGCGCCGCCGGTTTTCAGGACCGCGATGTCCCGCTGCCGTTCTATGACCAGCATGGAGGTGGCGGAGGAAACATTTACCGCCGCCACCAGTACCAGGAGCGCCATGATAAAGAGGAGCAGCTGCCGGGTCGATTCAAAGGACCGGTACAGGGACTGCTGCAGCTCTTTCCAGGTATATACGCCGAAACCGGGGCCGGAGCGGATGGCCGCCTCTCCGGCGATTTTTTCCGCCGCCGAATAGGGGTTTTCCAGTTTAACCACCAGAAAAGACCGGTACAGTTCCGGGGAAAGCAGTTCCAGCCCCGCTTCATAGCGCATGATGCACCACAGGGCGTCCAGCTCCCGGTAGCCGGAAGAAATAATGCCCTTGACGGTAAAAAGCGTTACCCTGGGAAGGTTCCTTCCTTCGTCTCCGGCCCGGACGGTCATAAGCCGGACCTGGGAACCGGGTCCGGCTCCCAGGGTTTCCGCCAGCCCCCTGCCCAGAAGCAGTTCCCGGTCCGTTTCAAGATCGGCGCTGCCCGCGATCAGTTCCATAAATTCGGCGCTGCCCGGATCTTTCCAGAAGCCGCTTTCCACCGCCCGGATGGTCGCCCCGGTCCGGCCCGAAGTTCCCAGAATAATTCCCAGCCCCTGCCGTTCCCGCCAGGCTCCCCGGACCCCTTCTATGGAACGGATCTCTTCCTGCAGTTCCCCCGGGAAATCCCCGTTTTCAATATAATCGTAGATCGCCAGATGCCCCGTTCCCAGTTCCAGGTAACGGTCCGTAATGCCCCGGATCATGCCGTCCGCGACGATGAGGGTTACGATGATCGGCACCAGGCTTAAGGCTATGCCCGCGGCGGCTCCCCTGAGATAACGGCCCCCCTCCCTGGCCCGGCCCCACAAATACCGAAGGGCGATAAAAAATGAAGAGCCCCCTTTATCCATGAAGAAGAATTCCCTCCGCCAGTTCAAACTGAATCTGCGCCCGGCCGGCCACTTTGTCGTCATGGGTAACCACCACCAGGCTGGTCTTCCGTTCTTCCGCGGTATTGTACAGCAGTTCCGCCACCGTCATGCTGCTTTGGGGATCGAGGTTTCCCGTAGGCTCGTCCGCCAGGACCAGCTCCGGGTCGTTCACCATGGACCGGGCAACGGCAACCCGCTGCCGTTCCCCCCCCGAAAGCTGGGAAGGATAATGGTGGGAGCGGTCCGCCAGCCCCAGATCCTTCAGAAGCAGGCGGGCCTTTTCCAGGGCGTCCTTTTTTTTCATGCCCCCGATATAGGCGGGGATCATAACGTTTTCCAGGGCGGTAAAATCCCGCAGGAGGTAGTGGAACTGGAAAACAAAACCCACTTTTTTTCTGCGGTATTCGGTTAACTCTTTTTCCGGCAGCGCAGAAATATCAACCCCCCCCACCTCTACCAGCCCCGAGCCGCTGCGGTCCAGCCCTCCCAGGATATTAAGGAGGGTGCTTTTTCCGCAGCCGCTTTTTCCCCGGACCGCGGCGGTCATGCCCCGGGGAACGGTAAAAGAAAGCCCTGTAAGGATATTCAGGGTTTCCGCGCCGGATTCATACTGTTTGACAAGATTTTCAACCCGGACGATGGCATCACTCATAACGCAAAACCTCCGCGGGCCTGATACGGGAGACCCTGCCCGACGCGAACCATGCCGCTCCCAGGGCGGAACATAAACCGAACAGGAAGATCAGCAGTACCTCCCGGGGGATTACCCGGGCCTCTATTTCCTTGATATAAAATACCGCGGGCGAAAAGACGGCAAAGTCTCCGCCCCGCTGAAAAAGGGAAAGGATGCCGTTGACGGCGCTTTCCAGCAGGGTAAAGAAGGCGGCGATATTGTAACTGACAAGGAGGCCCAGGATCATGCCCGAACCAGCGCCGGCCAGGCCGATGATAAAACCGTCCCAGACAAAGACCAGCCGTACCGCCTTTTCCCCCGCTCCCACCGCCCGGAGGAGGCCGATTTCTTCCCGCCGTTCCAGCACCACCCGGCGCTGGGCCTGATAGATGTTAAGGCCCACCACGATAAAGATAAGTCCCACCAGGACAAACATAAAAAGCTTTTCCGTCCGCAGGGCGCCAAAAAAGGCCCGGTTAAAATCCCGCCAGGTCTTGATCTCCGCGCCGGCGGGAACCAGGGCCGCGACAGCCGCCGCGGCTTTTTTATCCTGCCAGCGGTCGGTCAGTTTGATCCCCAGTACATAGTCTTCTCCCTCCAGTTCTCCGGCCCGGTCAAAATTGATAAAGCCCCAGCCCAGATCGTATTCATAAAAACCGGATCGGAAAGTACCCCGGAGGGTAAAGAAGGATTCTTCGGGCAGTTCCGCCCCGGCCGCCAGGGCCCCGCTGCCGCCGACGGAAATCAGTTCCACCCTGTCCCCCAGTTCCAGACGGAGCCGGGCGGCCAGTTCCGTTCCCAGAAGGATAGAATCCTCCGCGTCCAGATCAAAGGATCCTTCTTCAAAGATCAGCTTTTCCGCCATCCCCGGATCCTCTTCCGCCGCGGTACTGCGCAGGCCCCGGATAAGCGCGGCCTGCTGGCCGTAACCGCCCCGGAGCAGTACCTGCAGTTCCCGGAAGGGAACCGCGGAACGGACGGAAGGCAGGGTCCTGATTTTTTTAATCAGAGCGCCCTCCGATTCGGAGGCCTCCGATTCGGAGACCTCCGGCCCGGAAGCTTCCGGGCCGGGGGTAAGCCGGACGTAGTAGGACGAAATTTCCAGGATGCTTTCGATAAAGCCCTGCTGAAAACCGTTCATCACCGAAATAATCACCGTCAGGGCCAGGACCCCTACGGCAATGCCCAAAATGGAAAGCACCGGCGGCGGGGATCCTCGTTTTTTAAGGCTCCGCCATACAATCCGGCCCGCGATAAAACCTATCCAGCCCATTTACCGTAACCGCTCCTCGGATACTTTCCTGCCGTCCTTCCACACCGTCCGGAGCATGACCTTTCCCCCGATATAGAGTTCTTCAATTTCTTCGTCTCCCTGTTTTACGACCTTCCGTTCCAGGACGCCGTTTTTATAATCATCTTCGGCAATCCGATCCCCCCCGGAATAGGTAAATACAATCCGGCCCCGATCCTTTCCCGCGGTCCAGTGTATTGTCTTGATCCGGTCGCCGGCCCATTCATTGGTAAGTACGGCGATAACGTTTTCCTCCTCGTCGTACCTGGTTTCGGTGAGCACCCTGCCGCGGCTGTCGGTATCAAAAGCCGCCCTGGCCGCGGGAAGTAACTGCAGGGCGGGCAGTACGTCGTTCATCATGCTGTAGTCGTAGGGCGCTCCAGGTTCGACAAAATTCTGTACCGGCGGGGCGCTGCGCAGATCCGAAGCCGGCGGCGGCAGGCTGCCTTTGGTCTGCCCTTCCGCGGTGGAACGCCCCGCCCGGTGGTATACCCGGTCCATTCCCCGGAGGGTCGCGGACCGGGTATAGCGGTATTCATCGGTCCACAGGGGCTCCCTGTCCAGAAAGGCGGCCTGCCGGATAAGCAGCCCGTCCCGGTAGACAAAGCTGGTGGTATACAGGCCGGAAGGAAGGTACTGGTGTATTTCGGAGAGGCTCCGGTCCGGGGCAAACAGCTCTATAAACGGAGGGATTTCCCCCTCATTGTCGTCCGCGGCGGAGCCGCCGATGGAAGCAAGATCCGCGGGCAGGGACGCGTTGACCCGGGTTATGCCGCCGCTGTTCCGGAAAACCCACTGCCGCCTTTTCAGCTTTCCCCGGTTGTAGAGCAGCCGCCGTTCCAGGGTATAGGAGGGCTGGTAATAGGGCCGCAGCAGCGGCGGCAGGGACTGCTGTTCCGGCCGGTCCACCGAAAGAGCCCACTCGTAGTGCAGAGCCACCATCCGGGAGGGAATCCGTTCCAGGGCCATTCCCGAAGAATTGGACCGGTACCATTCCTGGGTTTCGGCCGCCGGGGAAACAAAGCAGCCCAGGGCCGAACAGAGCAGGAAGAGCCGCAGTTTAACCGGCAAACTGTTTTGCAAAATCACCGGGATTAAAAGGCTTGATATGATGATACCCCTCGCCGTCACAGAGGAACACCACGGGAAGTTTCAGTTCCGATGCCAGGGAAAAAACAACGCCCCCCCTGGCGCTGGAATCGTATTTGGTCAGGATCACCCCTTCCAGATCCACCGCCCCATGGAATACTTCCGCCTGGGCCAGGGCGTTGCGGCCCGTGGTCGCGTCCAGGACCAGCCATTTGACGCACCGGAGGGAGAATCCGGGTTTTTCCAGTTTCTGCTGCAGCACCCGGTCGATTTTTTTAAGCTCCTCCACCAGGGCCGATTTTGTATGCATCCGGCCCGCGGTATCCGCAATGATAAGGCCATTCCCTCCCGCCAGGGCCGCTTCCGCCGCGTCATAAACCACCGCCGCGGGATCTCCTCCCTGGCGGTGGGCCACTACCCGGATTTTAAGTTTTTCCCCGTGAATTTTAAGCTGATCCACCGCGCCGGCCCTGAAGGTATCCGCCGCGGCCAGGACGGGCTTTTTTCCCCGGTCCCGGTATCTGGCGGCGAGCTTTGCCGCGGTGGTGGTTTTGCCCACGCCGTTCACCCCCAGCAGGAGGATCACCGTCAGGGTGGGCGGAGGTTCCTGTTCAACCAGAGCGTCGGGATCGGCGGACAACAGCTCTTCCGCCAGCAGGGCGGTAAACCGTTCCCTAAGTACCGCGGGATCCGTTATTTTTTCTTTTTTGGAAAGCTGTTCCAGGCGCTCTACCAGTTTCATCGCGGGACCGGGACCGAAATCCCCTTCTACCAGAAGATCCCCCAGGGCGTCAAAAAAATCCCCCGGAAGGGCGTCCCGGGATCCGAAAAATTCCCTGAGCCTGCCGGCAAAATTCAAATCATTCCTCCTTCAATTCCGGTATCCGGGTTTCCCCGCGCTCCGCGGAAAATCATTTCCACAGGGGAACCGATTCCTTGCTGGCCGAATGGATATAGATCCCCATGCGTATCAGGGATTCGGCAAAAAAAACACCCGTCACTATCCAGGCGCCCATGGAAATATAATAGGAGTTCAGGGTCTTGTCATAAAGGTCCGGGCTTGCCGACGTGTAGTAGGAATTGTTATAGGTCTGAAAAACGCCGTGAAGCAGAAACGCTATGGGCAGGGTTATGAAGAAACGTCCGTAAGCGCCGTAAAATTTCCTGCGCTTTACTTCCACCGGTTTGTCGTCCCGGCCCGGCAGCTTTCTTGGTTCCAGGGTAATGATACGGACCTCCCCGTCTTCCCGGGGGCCTCCCAGGACAATCGCCTCCCCGGTGAGACCCTCTTCGGTATCCACCCGGATATACCGGTACTGTCCTTCGGGAACATGGAGGGTAAAAACGCCGGGTTCATCCGGCGACTCCCGGATGATCGATTCCCGGGGGGAACCTTCGTCCGCCAGTCCGTCCGGCGTTTCCGGTTCGGCGGCATCCTCCGCCGGCGTTGAAACCGCCGTTGCGGGCGCTTCTTCGGCAGCGACCACTTCCGATGCCGGCGCTTCCGGCTCGGCGGTTACGGCTTCCGGCGGCGCTTCCGCCACGAATGCTTCCGCCGCAGCTGTTTCCTCCCCGGCAATTACCGCCGGCGCTTCCGCTTCGGTTCCGGTTTCCTCCGTCTTTTTTCCGGTATTCCCGCCGATATACAGCGCCCCCATATAGACCGAAGCGTTTTCGGGAAGGACCAGTGCCAGCTCTTCCATCACCTCCGGTTCCAGGACAATGGTGTATTCCACCGTTTCGCCGCCGGCCAGTTCCGTTTCCCTGACAAAGCCGTGATAGTTGTCGGCGCCGGCCGAAATAGTTACCGGCCCCGGGGCCAGTTCCAGTTCCGCGCCGTTTTCCACCGGCCTGCCGTTTACCCGGATCCGGGCGTTTTCCGGTTCAACGCGCAGCGTCAGCCGGACCGGTTCGGTATTTGCCAGAGCGGTCATCAGGCGGAACTTTAGTTCATCCGCCGCGGCAATAAGATCCTCGGGGGAAAAAATCGTGGAATCCTCGTAGAGGAACGAAGCTCCCCGGGTAAAGAGGCGGAACTCCGCATAGATTCTGCCGTAAACCAGGGAGAGCTTTCCCGAAAGGAGGGCGTCCGCATTGTGGGTCCGCAAAAAAGCCTCTTCCCCTCCCGGTTCCGGCGGAGGGGGAAAGGCCGCTTCCGGCGATTCCTCCGCCGTTCCCGCGTTAATCCCGCTTATTTTAAACATCGGCCGCGCGTCAATAACGGGTTTTTCCGTTTCAACTTTGGCGTATTCCTCTTCCAGAATTTGCAGTTCCTTTTCGATCCGCTTTAGTTCTTTTTTGTATTTCCAGTTGGGAACGCCCTGGTACAAAAGAGCGTCCCGTTCTTCCCGCCTGGCGGCCAGTTTTGCCGCCTCCTCGTGCATGGCCGCGGTCCAGGCCAGTTCCTGATACCGGAACCGTTCATCGTTGCTCCGTTCGCGGTAGATAATGCTGCCCAGGTCCCGGACCAGTTCCCGCTGGAGTATAGACCCAAGAGCCGCCTGGGAAGGGGGCAGGGAGGAAACGTCAAAGGCGGTGATCAGGAGAACGTATTCGGCGTTCAGGGGAATCTTTGTTTCTTCTTCCGTTTTTCCCCTGCCGAAGAGGGAAAGGGCGGTGAGAAACAAAACTGCCGTGATGCCGTAGGTCCGCCTGTTTTTCACATCATCCCCTTAAGAGCTAAACTTGAGGTACTCTCCGATAAACATATCAATATCCCCGTCCATAACCGCCTGGATGTTGCCCGATTCGGCCTTGGTCCGGTAATCCTTTACCAGGGTATAGGGCTGGAATACGTAGGAGCGGATTTGGTTGCCCCAGGAAATATCCTTTTTTTCCTGGGCAAAGCGTTCGTTTTCTTTTTCCTTTTCCTGCCGGTAGTATTCGTAGAGCCGGGCTTTGAGCATGCTCATGGCGGTGGCCCTGTTCATGGTCTGGCTCCGTTCGCTCTGGCAGGCGACTACAATCCCCGTGGGCAGGTGGGTAAACCGGACGGCGCTGTCGGTTTTATTGATATGCTGGCCCCCCGCGCCGCCGGACCGGTAGGTGTCCACCCGCAGATCTTCGCTGCGGATCTCCACTTCGATGGAATCGTCCAGAATAGGGAAGGCGTAGACCGACGCGAAGGAAGTGTGCCGCCGGGCGTTGGCGTCAAAGGGCGAAATCCGTACCAGCCGGTGGACCCCGCTTTCGCCCTTCAGGTAACCGTAGGCATAGCCCCCTTCGATCTTGCAGGTGGCGGACTTGATTCCCCCTTCCGCTTCCAGCATATCCACTTCCTCCACCGAAAACCCCCGGCGCTCCGCCCAGCGAAGGTACATACGGTAGAGCATCCCCGCCCAGTCGCAGGCTTCGGTTCCCCCCGCGCCGGAATGGATCGTCAGAAAACAGCCGTTCCGGTCCACTTCCCCGGACATAAGTTCCACCAGGTTCTGTTTTTCAAAACGTCCGGCAATTTTTTTAAGGGTTTCTTCTATCTCTGAACTCTGGGATTCGTCTTTCGCTTCGTTGGCCAGTTCCAGCAAAGCTTCCAGGTCTTCCGCATCCTTTTTTAGATTCCGCCACGGTTCGTAGCGGCTTTTAAGGGATTTAAGCTCTCCCATAAGCTTTTCCGCTTTGGAAGTATCGTTCCAGAGATTCGGATTTCCGGCTTCCGCTTCCAGTTCCGCAATCCGTTCCTTTAGGGTTTGTCCCGGCCGGAAGTCCGGACCCTTTTGGGGCTGTTCAAAGACGCCTCCAGGCGTCAAGGATTTTGGCGGAAAGCTCCGCCACGGGGCTTCCCAGTTCTATCAACAGCATACTTTCTCCTATCTGCCCCGGCGGATGGTCCGCACGGGCCCCCGGCGTACCGGGATAACCTGAACCGGCGCCACGGTCCGGGCCGGCATAACGGCCTGGACCTCCCCGCCCCGGGCAACCAGGCGGCGCCATTTTTTATCCCGCAGGGTGCTTAAGACCAGAGTGCCTTCCACGGGAAACTGAAAGATCCGTATACGGTCAAAAGCGTCGGTGGACCGGTCCAGATCCCGCTTCAGGCGGCCCAGGGTTTCGGGAGATACCGCCGTGGATTCCCAGAGCCCCCGCTGAATCTTGTCAAAGCCGTACTGGATAAGCAGTTCCGCCAGCTCTTTGGCCCTGCCTTCCCCTCCGGGGTCCAGGGCAATTGAAACAAACATAACGATATAAATTGTAAAAAACTGGGGGACTGTTGTCAATGCCGTGCGGTGCGGTGTATTGACCGTTATCATAGCTTCTGGTATAGTAATCCAAGCGCGGTCGTCGTATAACGGTATTACCCTAGCTTCCCAAGCTCGTGACGCGGGTTCGACTCCCGTCGACCGCTAAATCGTAATTCCTTATAATATAAGGAATTACGTTGCGTATCATTGTTCTGAAAAGAGTTTTGCCCATTTTCCCGATGAATTGGCTTTATACCGGGAGCGGCGGGCTGTGGCGGTACGACGGATCCGGTTCAGGCCGATGGCGGCGCCACGGTGATCCCCTCATTCCGGAAGGCTTCGTTAAGCTTTTGCACGAACAGCAGGGCCTTTTCCCCGTCCCCGTGGACGCAGACCGAATCGGCTGTAACGGGAACTTCTTTTCCCGTAATGGCCCGGACCATCCCGGTTTTTACCATCCCGATAACCCGGCCTATTGCCTCGTCTTCGCCGGTGATCATCGCGCCGGGTTTTGTCCGGGCCACCAGGGTCCCGTCTTCCTCATAGGCCCGGTCGGCAAATACTTCTTCCGCCGCGGAAAGCCCCGCTTCCCGGGCTTCGGCGATCAGAGCGCTTCCCGCCAGACCCAGCACGATAAGCCGGGGGTTGATTTCCCGGATGCCTTCGGCGATTGCTTTGGCCAGCGCCGGGTCTTTGGCGGCCATATTGTAAAGCGCTCCGTGGGGTTTGACATGGACCAGCGGAATCCCCGCCGCCCGGCAGAAAGCTTCCAGCGCGCCGGTTTGGTACTGCACCGCGGCCTTGACTTCCGCTGGGGAAAGCTGCATGGTACGCCGGCCAAAGCCCGCCAAATCGGGAAAACCCGGATGCGCCCCGGCGGCGGTATGGTACTGTTTTGCCAGGGCCACGGTTTTTTGCATTACCACCGGGTCCCCGGCATGGAAGCCGCAGGCAATGTTGACGGACGACACCAGGGGAATGATCGCCTCGTCAAGCCCCATTTTCCAGGGGCCAAAACTTTCTCCCAGATCGCAGTTTATGTCTATCGTGCGCATAACCCGGTTCCTTAGTATTTGAGAAGCAGATTCTTGACATCGGTAATGAGCATATGCCCCGGCGCGTGGGTAATGGCAATAGACGGCCTGGCGCTCATGATCGCCGACTGGGGCGTAACGCCGCAGGCCCAGAAAACGGGGACTTCACCGGGTTTGATGGTTACCGCGTCGCCAAAATCGGGCTTTCCTAAGTCCCCGATGCCGATTACTCCGGGGTCGCCGATATGAACCGGCGCGCCGTGGACCCTGGGCATGGACGCGGTTATGGTTACCGACTTTACCACCAGTTCCGGCGGTATGGGCCTCATGCTGACTACCATCTTTCCATGAAAGATCCCCGCGCGCTCACATTCAATGCCGGTTATGTACATCGGTACGTTCCGGCCTTCTTCGATGTGCCGCACCGGAATGTCGCCGGCGAGTAACTCCGACTCAAAAGAAAAGCTGCACCCGATAAGGAAGCTGACAAAATCGTCCCGCCAAAATTCGGATACGTCGGTGTACTCGCCTTCGGGTACGCCGTTCTTGTAGATCCGGTATTTGGGGATGTCCCTGGCAATATCCGCGCCGGGGGCGATGGCCTTAAGGAAACGGCTTCCCCTGTCGCTGACTTCCAGGACAGGACAGCTTTTGGGATTCCGCTGGGTAAAGAGCAAAAAGTCGTAGGCGTATTCCGCGGGCAGCACCGCCAGGTTTGCCTGGGCATAGCCGCCGCACATGCCGGAGGTATGCCCGGTTATCGTTCCTTCCCTGATAAGGGCCCGTACCTCCCGGGGCGGCAGTTTTTCGAATTCCATAACCCCTCCTAGGTGAACTTGTTCACCCGCGAACTTGTTCACCAGTGAACTTGTTCACCGGTAAACCCGGGGGCGGACAAAACGCCGCCCTAACCGGGCGATTTCCCGCTCGGTTTGCCGGTAGATTTTTTCCGCCGCCGGGGCGCGGATCTTTTCAAAGCGGACCGCCGAATCTGCCGGAGCCTGGGCAAGCCGCCAGAGATCGCCGGTAATCACCGCCCCCATCGTGACATAGCCCCCGGTGGTCTGCCGGTCATTCAGAAGCACGATGGGCTGCCCCGATCCGGGAATCTGTACCGATCCCGGGGCAACTCCGCTGGAAACAATATCGGCGCCGCGAAGCGAAGCCGCCGCGGGTCCTTTAAGCCGTACCCCCATGCGGTCGCTTTCGGTTCCCACAGTATACAGGGAATGATAAAACCTGTGGATCCCGTCTTCGCTTAAACGCCCCGCGTGCTTTCCTTCCACAATACGCAGAACCAGGGGATCGGCTTCGGCATAGGCGGCGCGGACGGTGACATCAAGGGCTTTGCCGAAGGCCGCGCCGCCGGGATCGAAGAAGCGCCGTTCCATGCCGGGAAGCCGCTGTACCGTTTCGCGGAAGGGGATATGATCCTTCGTTGTAAGCTTTCTTCCCTCAAAGCCCCCGGCCCGGACCCTGAGATTGGTGGACCTGCTTCCCAGCACCGGCTCTATGTCAAAACCCCCGGAAACGGCAAGATAGGAGCGGACCCCGGCAAGGGCAAAACCGGTATGGAGGATGTCTCCCCGGACCACGGCAAAAGCTTTGTTCATGGCCGCGGGGAAGCCGTTGAGGAGCGGCGTCATGTCCGCGCCGGTTACCGCAATAACGGCGGGACCATCGAAGACCATGGACGCGCCCCGGAGGGTCATTTCCAGCGCCGCCTCTCCCGGCGCGTTGGCGGTAAGGAAATTCGCCAGCCGGAAAGAAAAGCCGTCCAGCGCCCCCGAAGGGGAAAAACCCGA
>JAISDG010000070.1 GCA_031265015.1 Spirochaetaceae bacterium
TTGCGGGTAACTCCCCGCGGCTTGCGGGTAACTCGGGGGCGCCAAAACGGTCCCCCCGGCGAAAGGCGGGTTCTTGGGTATCAGACCCACTGCGAATAAAATTGTAAGGAGTTATATCATGCTTAAAAAAACAGCCTGCGCCGTACTGGCGCTGACGGCGGCGCTTTCCCTCTTCGGACAGGGTTCCGGCCAAACCCCGGCCCAGATCCGGTCTCCGGCGGATCTGGACAGGGAAACAGCCGGGCTTGCGCTCCGCATACGGCAATTCCCGGGCCTGGCGGGAAAGAAGCTGGAAGTTTCCGGCGTTTCCTTTGGCGGGCAGGAACCGGCCCTGGGGGCTTACTGGAAAAACGCCCTGATCGGCCAGCTTGCGGGGGGCGCTTTTACCGTTTTGGAGCCGGGCCTCCTCCGGGGGGATTACCGGCTGGCCGGGGAAGCGGTTGATCTTGGCCAGACGATCCGTATCTTTACCCGCCTTTCGGACCGCGGTACTTCCGCGATTCTCGCCTCCTGGACCAGCGATCTGGAGAAAAGCCCGTTCCTGGAAAACCTGCTGGCGGTATCTTCCGCCGGCTCCTCTCCGGCGGTAGCCAGGGATCCCCATGAAGAAGATTCCCGGGAGACTCCCCTGGAGGCGGCGATCAACGGACAGGCCATAGCCCGGACCATCCACCGGAACGACACGGACTGGTTTGTAATCCGCCCCTCCGAGTCCGTTACGGTTATGATGGAAACAAGGGGCTCCGTGGATACACTCATGGAACTCTACGAAGGTTCAACCCGCCTAAGCCAGGACGACGATTCGGGCGAGGGGGAAAACGCCCGGATCAGCTGCCGGCTTGAAGGGGGAAAAACCTACATCGTCATGGTGAAGGGCTATTCCTCCGGCGACACCGGCCGGTATGAATTCCTTGTCCGCTCGGAGGGATCCGAATAACTACCCCGCCCTCCACTCCGCCGCGGCTTCCCTGAAAGCGGCGGCGGAGGCGCGGATCACCCCCTCGTCCACGCAGTAGGCAAAGCGTATCCACCCCGGCGCGCCGAAACTGCTTCCGGGCACTCCCAGGATACGCCGCTCTTTCAGGCAGCCGGAAAACGCCCTGTCGCCGGCTTCTTCCCGGCCGGTTTCAGGAACTTTGGCAAAAAGATAGAAGGCTCCTTCCGGTTCCACATAGCCGATTCCCGCGGCGTCCAGCACTTCCTTAAAAGCCTGCCTCCGGGCGGCGTATACTTCCACCGCGACCCGTTCTTCCGTTAACTCGGCCACGATCCGCTGCATCAGCGCCGGGGCGTTGACAAAGCCCAGGACCCTGGTGGCATAGACAAGGGCCGCCAGGGTATCCTCCCGGTCGCTGATTCCGGGCCCCGCGGCAATATAGCCTATCCGCTCGCCGGGAAGGGAAAGGCTTTTGGAATAGGAGGTAACCACGATGGATTCTTCGTAGGCGGAAAGGACCGGGGGAACCGTGACGCCGTCATAAACAATTTCCCGGTAGGGTTCGTCCGCGACAAGGTACGGATAGCGGCCGGTCTTTGCGCCGTGGCGGCGGAGCAGATCGGCAAGGGCCGCGATGTCCGCCCCGGGATAGACCCGGCCCGTCGGATTGTGGGGTGAATTGATCAGCACCGCCGCGGTTTTGGGGGACAGAGCCTGTTCTATTGTTTCCAGGTCCAGGGAAAAATCCGCTTTGCTGGCCGCCTCTGCCAGGACGCCGCCGTGGTTGGCCGCATAGGAGCGGTATTCCATAAAGTAGGGCCGGGGAACAACGACTTCGTCGCCGGGATTCAGGATGCTTTTGAGCGCCACGTTCAGGGCCCCCGCGGCTCCCGCCGCCATGACGACATGGGAAGGCGGTACCGTACAGCCCTGTTCCCGGGACGCTTTCCGGGCCAGGGCCTCCCGGACATCTGCATAGCCCGCATTGGGCATATAGCCGTGGGAACCTTTGGCGTCCTCTTCCGCCAGGCGGACAAAAACGCGGTGAAAGGCCGGAGGGGGCTCCAGATCGGGGTTCCCGATGGAAAAATCAAAGACCCTGTCCGCACCGTATTTCTTTTTCAGTTCGGCTCCCTCTTCGAACATCTTCCGTATCATCGAAGAGGATGCCAGGGCTTCCCTGACCGCAGCTGCTATGGGCATGACGCCTCCTTATGTATCGACTGCCGGATATGATACCATAAAATTATGGAACGGAAAGTACCTGTCAGCGAATGTCTCGGAGCGGCGAAAGAAACCAGGGCGATGAACGTGGGAACCAACGCCCTGGAAGCCCTTCCCGAACTGCTGGGGCGGCATTTTAGCCCGGGCCCGGTTTTTATCGTGGCCGATGAAAACACCTTCGGCGCGGCGGGAAAGGCGGTTACCGCCGCCCTTGACGGCCTTAGCGGCCTTAACGGCCTTGGCGGGGCGGGAATCCCCCGGGGGGGATCGTTTTTGTTCGGCCGGGAAAGGATCCACGCCGAATACCGCCATGTGGAAACCCTGAAGGAACAGTTCCGGGCCGCGGGAAAGAATTTTATTCCCCTGGTTATCGGCTCCGGCACCCTGAACGATCTGGTCAAGCGGGCCGCCTTTGAATGCGGCCTGCCCTATCTCTGCGTTGCCACCGCGGCGTCGGTGGACGGTTTTACCGCCAACGGCGCTTCCATCGTCTACGAGGAATTCAAGCAGACCATGCCCTGTGACGCGCCCCGGGTCCTGCTGGCGGATTCGGCGATCCTGGCCGCCGCGCCCCGGTATCTTTCCTCCTCCGGCTTCGGGGATCTGGCGGGAAAACTTATCGGCGGCTCCGACTGGATTATCGCCGGTACGGCCTTTGGCTTTGACGGCAAAGGGCTTATGGCTCCGGGCTCCGAAGCCATTGATCCCGCGGGCTGGGCCATGGTACAGAACGGCCTTATGGATACCCTGGAAGCTTCCCTTCCCGCGGTCCGGGGTGACAGCGCCGCGGTTACCTTTCTGTTCGAGGCTTTGGCGGTTACCGGTTTTGCCATCCAGTACTATCAGGATTCCCGGCCTTCGTCGGGATGCGAGCACATGTTCAGCCATATCTGGGAAATGGAAAATCTTTCCGTCAGCGGAATTCCGGTGACCCACGGCCACAAGGTGGCCATGGGTACCCTCGCGGCCGCCGCTTTTACCGAATGTTTTTTTTCCGGCCGCGAGCCCCCCGCTCCGGCGCCTTCATATACCAGGCCAAGCCTTCGGGAGCGGGAAGAAGAGGTCCGCAAAGCCTTCGCGGGCCAGGACAAGGCCGGGGAAGCCGCCCTGAAAGCAGCCGGCTCCAAATATCTTCCCGAAGCCCCGGCCCGCCTTCTGGCCGGCGCCCTGCGGGACTGCTGGAAAGAAGTTAAGGAAAAATGCCTGGCCCACCTGCCGCCCTACGAAAAATTCCGGTCCCTCTTCGCGGAGGCCCAATGCCCCGTAAGGCCCGAAGAAATAGGCCTTACCCGCCGCCGGGTTATTGCCGCCGCGGCCAAGGCCCAGATGATCCGCCGGCGCTATACCGTGCTGGACTATGCCTGGGATCTGGGGGTTTTTGACCAGGTGCTGAAACGGATGGAAGACTCAAGCCTTTATCTTTGGTAGGGGATTCCCGCGGCTCCCCCGGTTTATACCAGCGTCCGGGCAATCCGCACAATGTCGGCGAACACGCCGCCGGCGGTAACCTGGGCGCCGGCGCCGGGACCCTTGATCACCATAGGGAGTTTTGAATAGCGGTCGCTGGTGATCACCACCATGTTGTCCGAATCGTTCAGGGTTCTGAAGGGGCTCCCTTCGCTCTCGGCCCGGAGGGACAGCTTTACCGCCCCCGCTTCGATAACCGCGATATACCGCAGGCCCTTCCCCGCCGCGGCGGCCCGGGCGCGGCGCTCCTCAAAACCGGCGTCGCACTTTTCCAGCTCCCCAAAAAAGGATTCCACATCGGGGGCCTTAAAACAGGCCGGGGGCAGCAGGGGCTCAATGCTGACCGAATCGAACTCCAGGCTCATGCCGCATTCCCTGGCAAGGATCAGCGCCTTCCGGGCGGCGTCCATCGCGTTCAGGTCGTCCCGGGGATCGGGTTCGGTATAGCCCGCGGCCCTGGCTTCCCGGACCAGGGCGGAAAAGGTTTTGCCGCCGTCAAAGTTGTTAAAGATGTAGGACAGGGTTCCCGACAGGACCGCTTCGATACGGCGGACCCGGTCCCCCGAAAGGAACAGATCCCGCAGGGTAGAGATCACCGGAAGCCCCGCGCAGACCGTGGTTTCGTAAAGGTAGGGAATGCCCCGTTCCCGGGAATAGCCGGTCAGCATCTGGTAATATTCGCAGCTTCCCGCGTTGGCCCGTTTGTTGGGGGTGATGATCGGAATCGACCGGGTGATGATCTCCCCGTAGGCCGCGGAAACTTCGTCGCTCGCGGTACAGTCACAAAAGGCCGTGTTGGGAAGGTTAAGGCTGTTCATGACGGCGATAAATTTTTTAAGGCTGAAGGGTTCCGGCCCGGACTCTGCCTTTGGGAGAGGCCCGGTCCCCGGCCCGGCTTCTGCCTTGAGGAGAGACCCGGCTTCAAGCGGCGAGTCCCCCTGCTCCCGCTCCGCCGCTTCCCCGGGTCCGCCGGAAGTCCGCCGCCTGAACAGTTCCTTTACCCGCCGGGGATCCAGCCCCGAGGGATCAAAAATCATGCACCGGGAATTCCCCGCCCCCGCCAGGCGGATACGGATCTGGTGCCGGTCGGCGAGGATCTCCCGGTGGCCGGCAAGCTGATCCAGCAGGGTGCCGCCGATAAGGCCCGAACCCAGGAGAAACAGGTTGACCGACCGGACGCCGGCAAGGAAAAACGCCTCGTGGATAGCGTTTAACGCTTTGGTTTCGTCCTGGGAAGAAATCACCAGGGAGATATTGATCTCGGAAGAACCCTGGGCAATGGCTACCACATTGATCCCGTTCCGCCCCAGGGCATGGAATACCTTGCCGGAAATCCCCGATACCCGCTTCATCCGTTCACCCACCACGGCGATGATCGAAAGATTTTCTTCCGCCACCGGCTTGTCAATGGAGCCCTCGTTTATCTCCCGGTGGAATTCTTCCGTCAGGGCATCCAGGGCGCTGCCGCCGGAAAGGGGATCCACCGCCGCGCAGATTGAGTACTCGCTGGAAGCCTGGGTGATAAGGATAACGCTGATCTTCCGCCGGGCCAGCGCTCCGAAAAGGCGGAAGGAAAAACCCGCCACCCCCACCATCCCCGAACCCTGGATACGGACCAGGGTAACCCGGTGAAGGGAACTGATCCCCCGGATGGGATACTCGCTGGGCTCCGCGGTCCCGGAAATCCGGGTCCCCGGCGACGAGGGGTTAAAGGTATTGCGTATAACGATGGGAATTCCCTTTTCCAGCGCGGGCTTTATCGTCGGGGGATGGAGCACCCTGGCCCCGAAGTGGGAAAGTTCCATCGCCTCTTCATAGGAGATGGAATCTATGCGGAACGCGTTTTTTACCTGCCCCGGATCGGCGGTTAAAATACCGTCCACATCGGTCCAAATTTCAACACATTCCGCTCCGATGGCCGCGCCGTAAATCGCGGCGGAAAGGTCCGAGCCCCCCCTGCCTAGGGTGGCGGCGGAACCGTCCGTGGAGGAAGCCACAAAGCCGGAGGCCACAAAAAGAGTCCCGCCGGCCCCCTCCGCCGAAAGCCTTTCCCGGATCCGCCGGTAGGTATCCGCGGGAATAAAACGGGCCGCGCCGTAATTGCCGTCGGTGACAATCAGGTTCCGGGAATCCAGGTATTCCGCGTCCGTTCCCGATGCGCGGAGAATCCGGGTAATGAGGGGAGCGGAAAGCCGCTCGCCGAAACTCATAATGCCGTCCAGGGTCCGGGGGGAAAGCTCCCGCAGGATATCCACTCCCTCCAGGGTCCGGGAAAGCTCCATGACCGAAGCCCGTATTTCCGCGTCGGCGGTTTTTTTTTCTTCCCCCGAAAGGAAGGCTTCGCTGATTGCAAGATGGCGGTCCCGGATCTCCTCAACGGTCCGCTGCCGCGCCTCCGTCTGGCTGCCGGGGCCGGAAGCTTTTTGGGCGGCGGCAATCAGGGCATCGGTAATACCCGAAAGGGCGGAAACCACCACCACCGCGGTTTTACCCGCGTGGGCGGGATCTTTTATAATGGAGACAAGTTGGGAAAGGGCTTGGGGCGAACCCACGGATGTACCGCCGAATTTAAGTACCAGCATGGATACCATGCTACCCTTTTTTGCCCGGAATGTCCACGAACCGCAACTACCATGACACGAAACAAAGCGGCCGGTATACTGTTCCCATGACCCGCCGTTACTTTGACTGGGCCGCGGCCGCCGTTCCCGATGTCCTTATACATCCCGGTACTGTCCCCTTCGGCAACCCTTCGTCCCCCCACGGCGAAGGCCGGGCCGCCCGGGCCGCGCTGGAAGAGGCCCGGGCCCGCTGCGCCGCGGCGCTCCAGGTTAAGCCGGAAGAGCTTATTTTTACATCCGGGGGGACCGAATCGAACGCCGCGGTTCTTTTTTCCCTGCTCCGCAGGCCCCGCCGGTCCGATACCGCGGGCGGCCGGACCGCGGTACAGGGCGCGGCGGAAACGAAGGACGCGGAACTGCTCTATTCCGCGGTGGAACATCCCTCCGTACAAGAAAACTGTACCGTCCTGGCGGAACTGGGACTGGGCTGCGCCGTCATCCCCGTGGACGGCGAAGGCCGGGTAACCGGGGACACTTTAGCCGGGACGCTGAAAAAACATCCCCGGCCAAAGATGGCGGCGATCATGGCGGTCAACAACGAAACCGGCGCGGTAAACGACCTGCCCGCCCTGGTTTCGCTTATCCGCAACCATTCACCGGCACAGGCCTCCGGCGCCCAAGACGTTCCCCGGACACACATCCACTGCGATCTGGTCCAGGCCGCGGGAAAAATTCCGGTTAACCCGGCAAGCTGGGGAATTGACTCCGCTTCCATCAGCGCCCATAAAATCGGCGGCCCCCGGGGTACGGGCCTGCTCTGGCTCAGGAAGCCGCTGCTCCCCCTGGTCCGGGGAGGGGGCCAGGAAGGGGGAATCCGGCCGGGAACGGAAAACACCGCCGGGGCCCTGGCCCTGGCCCGGGCCCTGGAAACCCGCGCGGACCCCGCGGCGCTGAAAACGGCCGGCGAAGAGGCGGTCCGGCGCATGGAAGCCCTGATCGGCGGCCTGGAAAAAACCGGCGTCTGTATCCTTATTCCGGCCGGACGCCGGACCGGAATTTCATCTGCCGGAAACTTTTCGCCCTGGATACTTCAGGCGGCTTTCCGGGGCAGGCACGGGATCATCCCCGGCGAAGTAATGGTCCGCTTCCTGGATGAACGGGGCTTCGCCGTTTCCACCGGTTCCGCCTGCTCGTCGGCGAAAAAGAAACGGCCCGTTCTTACGGCCATGGGCATTGACCGGGAAACAGCCTTCGGGGGTATCCGCATCTCCCAGGGCTGGTCCACGAC
>JAISDG010000088.1 GCA_031265015.1 Spirochaetaceae bacterium
GCAGATACGGCCTTTCCGGTCTGCGCCAGCCTCCGGGTACTGATGTAACCGCGGCGGCCCTGTATCAGGGGGCATACCATGTGGGGCTTATCAACGGCGGAAGACCGGCATTTGAAAACCTGACGGCCCAAATAGAAAGAATGTCCGGTGCGGAGTTGATAACCGATTTGAACACTTCCGACGGCCGGATGACGGGTTACGCGCTTAACGGCGGAAGCGTTCAAATAAGCGCGAATTTTGTTGACGGCGATATTTTAATAACGGCATCAAAATGAACAGGTATCTGTCCTGTATCGTTCTCCGGTTTTTTCTTGCCGCCGCGGTCTTAGTTTCCGCGCGAAATTTAGCGGCGCAGACGGCGCAGGTTACACAGGCATCGCCGGCTGCACAGGCAGTTACACAGGAAGTCACACAGGCGGCGGAACTGGAGGCCTTTCTGAAAGTTCCCGTGGTCAGCCGCGCCCAGGCGGCGCGGTTTATCGCGGCTTCGGCCCCCTCTCCCGGCACGGCAGAAGAGGGCTGGCTGTCAAAAAAGACGGAGCCTGATGATCCGGTAAACATGGGGGAACTTTCCTTCCTCCTGATGAGGGCCTTTAACATCAAAGGGGGCCTTATGTACACCCTGCTGCCGGGTCCGCGCTACGCGTTCAGAACCATGGTAAGCCGTTCCCTTATTCAGGGATCGGCGGACCCGGCCATGACCGTATCCGGGGAGCGGTTCCTTCAGATTCTGGGGAATGTTCTTAACCTTGCCGAAAGGGAGGACCCATGAAAGGATTACTGCTGACGCCGGTCCTGTTTGTTCTTTCCGCGGGTCTTATTTTTTCCTTTGATTTCGGCCTTTTGGCGGATCAAAAAATTGAGGCGGAGGAAAAAGTTTTTTCGTATACCCCTGTCCTTACCCCCTGGTTTTCATGGAACAAGGGCCGCTTTTTTTCCTTTTATTTTTCCGGCATCTTTTCTTTCAAATACAGCAATTACAACGATGACGGTGATGGCTGGAATAAACCGGGGCTTTTGCCGGAACTTGGCCGCTTTGCCCTGAACTACCGTTCCGGCCCGCGATTCCACCTTGAGGCGGGGCGTATCGGGTATACGGACGCGCTGGGCTTTGCGGCTTCCGGCCTGTTTGACGGCCTTTGTATTAAGGCGGATTTGTCCAGGAGTAGTATTACTGCGGGGGTCTGGTATACGGGTCTGCTCTACAAGGAAACCGCTAAAATACTCATGACCGCCGGTGATATGAAAAGCTATGCCGAACCCTGGGATTGGGATAATTTTAGCGGATATTTCGCGCCCCGGCGTCTTTTGAACGCCTTCCGCAGGGAGACTCCTTTGGGGGAATTTCACAGTCTTTCCCTTGAGGCCCTGGCCCAGTTTGATCTTACCGGCAATGATGAGGGGCTTCATTCCCAATACGGGGAACTGCTGGCGGAATTTTTTCCTTCGGGCGCTTCGGGCACGCTGGGTATCAACATCGGCGGGTTGTTTGAGATCATGGAAAGCAGGGAGGGTACTTGTACCGCCGCTTTTGGAGGGCTGGCTCGTCTTAAAACGGATATTCCCGGCGCTCTTAACGATGGTTTAAGCCTGACAATAAAATTCACTTCCGGTCAATGGAACGATGCCTATGCTGTCTTTAAGCCCCTTAGTTCCTCCGCCCAGGGGGCGGTCTTTTCCGGGACCCTCTCCGGCCTGGCCCTGGTTTCCACCGGCTATACGGCGCGGCTTCACCGCGCCCTGCTTTTAGAAAGCGCCCTGCGTTACTTTCTCCGGACCTATGATGATCCCGCAACGGAGGGCAAGTATTCCTATGGCGGCGAAGTCTGGGCTTCCCTCGCGTGGCAGCCTCTTGAAGACCTTCGCCTTACCCTGGAGGGCGCGGCTTTTTTCCCCGCCCTGGGGAACGTGTATCCGGCGAATCCCCAATGGAAATTAAGCGCCGGTTTATCGCTGACATTTTAAGGACTTTACGAGAATAATTTTAGGAGAAAACATGAAGAGATTGGCGTTTTTTGTTTTATGTTCAGGATTTGGGACTCTCCTTTTTGCCCAAAATACCCAAAATACCGAAGCCCTTATCAGGGAAATGATCGGCGTTGTGGAACTGAAACACCCCGGACAGACGGAGTGGATCCCCGCCAGGGCGGGAGACCGTGTTGGGGGGGCGGCCATTATATCTACGGGCTTTAAAAGTACGGCTGTTCTTTCGCTAGGGAATTCAACCCTTACGGTGCGTCCCCTTACCCGCCTGAGCCTGGAAACCCTTATGAGCCAGGGCGAGACCGAGACTATAAACATCGGCCTTCAAACGGGCAGGGTACGGGCGGAAGTAAGGCCCCCGGCGGGGGGCAGAACCGATTTTACGGTCCGAACCCCCATGGTTACCGCTTCGGTACGGGGGACGGTTTTTGACCTTGATCCGGTGAATCTTTGGGTTAGCGAGGGGATGGTAAGGTGCGAAGCGGCGGAACTGGCCGGGAGCCGCCCGGTGCTGGTAAGTACCGGACAGAGGAGCCGGGTGGACAGCGACACTGGCAGGGCGCTGAGTCCTTTGGCCGCGGCGGAAATGGACCGGGCCCTTCCTGCCATGGCCGGGAGGGAGGCCCTGCCCGATGCGGGGGAAGGGGCAAGGCCGGAAAACCCGCAGGGTTCTTTGATGATAAACGTTACCCTTGAACAATAGGCGGCGCTTATGAGTATTTTTAATCACGCGGTAAAGACCGCAGCGGCTGTAGTTATATTGGCGTTATGTTCCTGTGTCTTAAACGATCCTGAGAATTACGGGACCTTGAGTATTAACCTTCCCGGAAGTTCCGGGGCACTGGGGGGCCGCGCCGCGGTGTCCGGCGCGTATACCGCCACCTTAAGCTACCGTATTGAATGTAACGGCTCCGGCAGGGTAACGCGGGAAGCCCTGCCCGGCGATTCGGTATCCATTCCCCTGTCTCCGGGGGATTGGGCCGTTACCGTAACAGTTCTTAACGCCGCGGGTCAAAACATTGGCAGCGGGGTTGTACCGGCAACCATTGAAGGTGGTAAGACTACCATTGTGGGAATACCTGTCAGCATCGACACCACCGGGACTGACATAACCCGCTTTGCTCTTACCAGCCCGGTATCCGCCCAGGGTCTTATCGTCTCCGATTCCAGTGGAAATGGGATAACTTTTTCCGTACCCTTTGGAACGGATATAAGCGGTATGGCCTGGACGGCGACCCACACGGGCCGATCCATAGTGCCCGCTCCGGGGACGCCGCTTGACTTTACTTCTTCCCTATCGGAAATCTTTACGGTTACGGCGGAAAAGCCGTCATGGAATCCAAAGTCCTACATAGTAACGGTGAACCTTACGGCCCCTGATATACCGGGTACGGCGACATGGCCCGTGGATGCCGATACTTCTTCTACTAATTATGATCCTCCAAGCTGGTATTCTTATGGCCTTGCGGGCGTAACGAAGCACGCATCAATCACGGGCCCTACTACCGCCGGCGTTTTACCGGGCGATGTACTGGTTATTTACGTTGAAAACGCCAATGATACTGCCGTGAGTGATCTTCTTGCCCAGATTGGGTCAAAAATCGGCGTTGCCTTCGGCGTCCCGCCGCCTGTCATGGGGTATACACATTATGAGCATACCTATTCTATTTCCTCCCCTGCCCCCGGCGGAACTTTTACGATCAGCATTACGCACCACGCAAGCGGCGCGCTGTACCTGACGGTTAAAAAATTGTAAAAAAGATTTATGAGGAGGAAGATCAACCACGGAGATACACAGAGAACACGGAGGAAAATAGTAATAAAACCTCCGTGAAACTCCGTGTCCTCCGTGGTAAATTCTTTCTTCTTCCGCGCAAGGGATAGAAGCGGTATCCTTTTTTGCCGGAGGCAAAAAAGATACAAGCGGATAGCCCGGTTTTTCGCGGTGGAACCGCGAAAAATGCGCCCCGATGAACGATTACCGCCTTTACAGGCGCCGCTTTTACAAACCGGCTAAGACCCCGCCGGTTTGCCGCAAGACTTCCCGGGCCTCCGCGCTGTTTTTCCAGATGAAGGCGCGGATGCCGAGTTCCGCAGCCCTTGCCGCATTGACCGGGACATCATCGAAAAAGACGATTTCCCCGAATTCGCAGCCAAGCCGGTCCCGCAGAATTTCATAGATGCGGGGCTCCGGTTTAACGGCGTTTACATCGCAGGAAAAAACCGCCACGCCGGTCTCGCCGAGTATGGGGATATGGACGCGGGCCCAGGTTAAAAATTCGCGGGGCATGTTGGACAGTATTCCTATGGGGAGGCCCAGTTTTTTTATATCCCGCATCAATGTTACTGTACCGGGATCTATCTGTTTCCAGCCTTCGCTGTCAAGCCGGGCAAGCTTTTCCAGGACGGAATCCTCCAAAAAGATTCCCCCGTCCTCCAGCAGGGTTTTGTAATAGGTTCTGCCGTCATAGGTCCCCCGATCATACTCGCTCCGGTGTTTCTGTTCCAGTTCCTCCAGCCGCGCCACGGGGAGTCCTGTTAAGGCAAGCAGGGCCTCCCGGTTTTCCGTTGGCGGGGGAAGACAGATCACCTTGCCGTAGTCAAAAACAACCGCCTTTATGTTCATTGTAATACCCTCCCTGTTTATATAGCCTTGTTTAACGCCTTGATTTAGCGTTTTGTTTTAAGCCTTGCCGTAAGCCGCCGGATTATCTTTAAGCTGCCGGACTTAACCCGCCAGGCTGGCCAGTTTTTCCCGGATAAATTCGCTTTTTTCCTTGAGCCCGATGCTTCCCGTATGGAGAATCAGCACATTGGGAAAGGCGGGGTCCAGCTTTACCTTACCGGCGGATTCCTTCATCAGCCGGATAAGCCGGTCCACGTTGACCCGGGACACCCGGCCGAATTCCACCCGCACCTGGCCCCCCTTTTCCCGGAG
>JAISDG010000131.1 GCA_031265015.1 Spirochaetaceae bacterium
ATGCGGACCGTGGAACTGTTTTTCAGGATACACGAAAACCGCCAGGCCCTTAAACTGCTGGCCGTCGAACAAAAAAATGATTTTTCTTTTTTTATTGAAACCAAGCTTCCGCAAAAAGAATTTTCCGGCATATTGAAAACCCTCTGCGGCGGGGGAATGGAAAACCCAAAGAAGGCGGTAGAAGACAGCTTCCGCCAGAATATCCCCTACACCGGCAAATACGACTACCTTTTACCCCGGGAACTGCTGGTCAAACAATACGCGGCCAATATGCTGGATCCCGGGGCGCTGGAAACGCTGTTCCGCCGGATGTAGTACCCGCTTATTTTTGTGTCCCCCGGATGGGTTAGGTCCATTGCGCCCCCTAGCCCAACAGTTTTTTTGCGGGTTATACTTAATCCGCAATGGAAATACGCAACTCCGTACAGCAAGATCCGGCGGACGCAGGGCCTGCTCCGAAAAGCCGGGCGCCGGGTGATCCCCGGGTCCGTCACGCGGCCCATCGGGCCGCCCACTGGGCCGATGAAACGGCGGACCGGATCATCCGCGAAAAGGGGGACAAGGCCCTTTATACCTGCGCGTCGGGAATTACGCCGTCGGGAACAGTGCATATCGGCAACTTCAGGGAAATTATTTCCGTCGATTTGGTGGTCCGGGCCCTTCGGGACAGGGATAAAAAAGTCCGCTTTATTTATTCCTGGGACGATTACGATGTCTTCCGCAAGGTTCCCCTCAACATGCCCAACCGGGAGGAGCTGGCAAAGTATGTGCGCTTTCCCATCACCATGGTTCCCGATCCCTGGGGACGGGACGAAAACTATGCCCGTCATCACGAAGCCGATGTAGAATCCGTACTTCCCCTGGCGGGAATTTTCCCCGAATACCTGTACCAGGCCAAACGCTACCGCGCCTCTGCCTATGCCGCGGGGATCCACCGGGCGCTGGAACACCGGGACGCCTTAAAAAATATCCTCGATAAATTCAGGGACGAAGATCACAAGATACAGGGTGAATGGTGGCCCATAAGCGCTTTCTGCGATGTCTGCAACAAAGACGAAACGGACATAAGCGGCTGGGACGGAGAATGGTCCGTAGGGTACCGCTGTAACGCCTGCGGCCATGAAGCCGCCGTAGATCTGCGGGAAGCCCGGGGCATCAAGCTGGGCTGGCGGGTAGACTGGCCCATGCGCTGGGAATACGAGCAGGTTGATTTTGAACCCGCGGGAAAGGATCACCACAGTCAGGGCGGATCCTTTGACACGGCCCGCCATGTTTCAAAGGACGTGTACGGCCGGGAAGCGCCGGTTACCTTCCGCTACGATTTTATCGGTATCAAGGGAACACCGGGAAAAATGTCCAGTTCCCAGGGAAAGGTTATCGATCTTCCCGACGTCCTCAGGGTGTATACTCCCGAAGTGGCCCGGTACCTTTTTGCGGGAACCAGGCCCAATACGGAGTTCACCATTTCCTTTGATCTGGACGTGATCAAGATCTACGAGGATTATGACAAAACGGAGCGCATCGCCTGGGGGGACGAACAAGCCAAAGACGAAGCGGTGTTCCTTCGGGAAAAACGGATTTATGAACTTTCCCAGGTAAGTACCGGCGTCGGCGGCAAAACCGTTATGCCCCCGGTCAAGCCTTACCAGATTCCCTTTCGGCATCTCTGCAGCCTGATTCAGATCGCCGACTGCGATATCGACAGGGCCGTCGAAAACATCCGGAAAAATCCCCGCGGCGAAAACGCCGGGCCGGAAGACGCCCAGCTGCCGGGACTTCTGGCCCGGTGCCGCTGCGCTAAATACTGGATAGAGGAATGCGCCCCGGAGGAATTCCGCTTCCGGCTCCGGCGGCCCGGCTCAGCGGCCGGCGCCGCGGCTGCGGAAAAATCCCCTCTCAGTGAAAAAGAGCTGGCGGGTCTGCGGCTGCTCCGGGACAAGGTGGTGGCGAACATTGCGGATTTTGCCGACGACAAGTCCTGCGCCGAAGCAATCTATGCCTGCGCCGGGGAAGCAGGCCTGGAAGGCAGGGAGCTGTTCCGGGCCGCCTATCAGGCCCTGATCGGCAAGGATCAGGGACCGCGGCTTGCCAGCTTTTTACGGAGCATCGACAGGGAACGGCTGCTGGCTATCCTGGCGGACTGGTAAAGGCGGCAAAAACGCGGCCCGGGAAAATGCGGGTCCAAACTTACTCAACGGTGGCTTCATTGGCGGCTTTCCCTTCCCGGGTATAGACCCGGCGGGGATTATTCGGGTCCAGGTGCCGTTCGCCCCGGTAGAAAAAGGCATACTGGTAGGCCCCCGGTGGCAGGGGCAGCGACAGGGTATACCGGCCGGGACTGACTTCCCTCAGTTCGTACATAAAGGGATCCCAGCGGTTAAAGGATCCCGCCACGGTCACTGTTCCGCCGCTTTCGGCATAGTAGGTAAAAGTCAGGGTTCCCGGGGGCCCCCGGTTCGGGGTATCGGGCCGCCGGATAGGGGGAATGGAAACCACCGACCGGATAATGCCCGAAGACGGATCGGGCCGGTAATCGGGATTCAGCGGATCCCGGACCCAGAGACCGTCAACAATAAGCCGGTATTCCAGGTTTCCCGCAAGGTCTTCGGGGATGGAAAAAATATAAAAAAAGACCCCCGAATCACGGTACAGATCCGCCGGAGGTTTTCCCTTAACCCAGGGGCCGGCCCTTTCATTGGGTACCATAAGCCTGCGGAACCAGTACACTTTGCCGAACCCTTCATGGGCAAAGGCTATGCCCACCCGGCGGTACGATGATGAAGCGGTAAAGACTATCGTATCCTCCAGAATCCGGGGCCTTTCCGGTTCCCGCAGGCTCAGCAGATGATCAGTAATAAATTGGGAAGAATCTGTATCAGCCGCCCATATACTGCCGATAATAGCCGTAAGGAGCGCTGCCATAAAGAACGTTTTCATTGTTCTTTACTAATATCGGCTAATGCTCCAATATCTTAATTATGCCGTCACTTGAACAGCTGGGTGAATTCAAATCCTCATTTAAAGAGCTGGGTAATGAAGCTCTGTTTATGGCCAACAACCAGCTTCCCCAGGAGGATGTTGAACTCCCTGACGGCGAAGCTCCCGTTCCCTTTCCCGAAGGCCTTGAAGGCAGGCCGGATTTGGATCCGGGCATGCCGGATCTTGCCGGCCTGAATCTGGACGCGCCGCCCGAAAGTTTTTTTGACCCCGAAGTTCCTGCCGGTTCCGCCGATTTTGACGCCGGCAATTTTTCCGCCGCCGCCGAACCTGATTTTTCCGCCGGCGGGGATTTTGATTTTGGCGATCTCCTGGGCGGCGATTCCGGGGAATCCGTTCTTTCCCGGGATTTACCGGACATTCCCGGCGTTTCCGAAAGCGGCGGAACTGTTCCGGCGGAGGGATCCGAAGATCTGCCGGAGGATATCTTAAGCGGTTTTGCGGAAGACCCGGAAGGCAGTTTTTTGGCCGATACCGAAACGCCCGGATCCGCCGGGGACGCCGGGAAGGCGGAACTCTCCGGAACGGAAAGCGTCCCTGCCGCGGATTTTTCCGGCATTGAATTTCCCGATATTGATCTGTCCCAGGCCGTGGACATGGGCGGCGAATTCAGGGAACCCCAAGCGGAGCCGGACGCTGCGGAACCGGAAGATTTAACGGAGCCGGAAACGGATCAGCCGGAGGCTGAAATTTCCGGGGCCGCGGATTTTGACCTGGGCGATATAGGGGATTTTGATACACCGGAACCCGCCGGGGATCAAGCGGCCGGACCGGAGCCCGCCGCGGCCGAACCGGAAGACGCCGGTATGGAAGGGGCCGGTTTTGACATAGCGGATTTCGGCGCCGATCCGGACGCCGGTTTTGGCGATACCGGCGGTTTCCCCGAATCCATGGATTTGGGCGGTGAAACCGTAGATGTTCCGGAACCGGATGAACCGGAAGCTCCGCCGGAAGAATCGGACGGTTCTTTTCCCGATCTGAACATTCCCGATTTTGAAGAAAGCGGGGAAACCGCGGATGATGCCGGTTTTCCCGATACCGGGCTTGATGCCGCGGATGCCGGCTCCTCCGGGGCGGATCCCTTTGACACCTTTAATCTGGGAGGGGAAACATGGACGCCCCCTGCCGAACCCCTGGATTCCCCGGACTTTTCGGTTCCCCCGGACGACTTTGGGGATTTTTCCCTTGACGGAATAGATGATACCGCGGCTCCCGGAACCGGACCATCCCGGACAGTCCCCGGCAGAACGGCTCCGGCGGCCTCGGAGAATATTGAAGAAATCCGCCTGAGCGAAGAAGAATACAAACGGCTCCAGGATACCCTTTCATCCTATCCGTTAAATCTGCGCATTGCCTGTGAAGAACTTATCGCCGAACAGGCGGTTGCCCCGGATCTGATGTCGGCGCTGATTAAACTGCTTACCAGGGGCGCCCCGGCAAAAGAAACGGCGGCTCTGGCGGGCAAGATCCTGGGCCGCGCTATCCCCGTACCCAAGGGTTACGCAAAACAAACCGGCGCGGACCTGGAGGCGGAACAGGCCAGCTTCGGCTATATTTTTGTCCATAGTTTTCTTCCGGTGCTGCGGCTTTTCGGGGCCATTGCCATGGTTGCCCTTTGTCTTGGGTATCTGGGCTGGCGTTTTGTTATTACGCCCCTGCAGGCGGAAGATCTCTACAAGAAAGGCTATACCGCCCTGCAGTCGGGGGAGTATGCCAGGGCAAACGAGCTGTTCCTGCAGGGCTTTGGAAAGCGCCGGGTCAAAAACTGGTTTTACCGGTATGCCGAAGGATTCCGGGATGAACGGCAGTACATCTATGCGGAGCGGAAGTACGATGAACTGCTGCGGGTTTATCCCCGGGATAAAAAAGGCGCGCTGGATTATGCCGCCATGGAAACGTATTTCCGGTACAATTATGCAAAAGCGGATATGATCCTTCGCACGAATATCCTGGACTATGCGGTCAATGACCGGGAAGGACTTACGGCCCTGGCGGAAAACAACCTCGCCTGGGGGGAAACCGATCCTTCCCGTTACGAAGAAGCCCGGGCCGCCTATGCCCGGATTCTGGAAAAATACGGCCGAACGGATTCCGTCCTGGAAGGGATGCTTAAGTATTTTATCAGGACCGATCAGTTGGACGAAGTTCTGCCCCTGCAGGCTTATTTTATGGAGAAACCCAAAAAGCGGAAGATTTCCGTTCCCGCTTTGGCCGAACTGGGCGGGTACCTGCTGGACAAAAAATTTACCGGGGTGGAAGGCGTTCCCGATGAATATGTTGACAGAATAGAAGGCATCAGGGATGTACTGCTCCGCGCTGTCAAAGCGGACGAAAACTATCCTGAATCTTACTACCATTTGGCCCGGTACTATAACCGCTACGGTTCTACGGCAGATGAACGTCAGACCCTGGAAAGGGCGGTACGGATTTTTGACAGCGCCAGGGAAGAAACACCCAAACGGGCCGCTTGCCGTGTAGACGCCCACCGCCGTTACGGGGAAGTATTAATCAACGCAAAAGAATTCTTTTCCGCCGAAGAAGAGCTTATCCGGGGGGTCCGTATTTACGAGGATGCCCGGGCAAGGCAGGTTCTTAAAACCCAGGGTGAATTCGGCCGGCTCTACGCGGACCTGGGAGATTTGGAATTTTTTGTTAAAGACGGGGATATGGATGCGGCCCTGCGTTTTTACCAGGAAGCGGAACGGAACGGCTGGTCGCCGCCGGAGGTTCAGTACCGCATGGGCGCTGCCCATTACCAGAATGAAGAATGGGAAGAAGCCCTCGGCTATTTCTTTGCCCTTACCTCCTCCATGTCCAATAACAGGCGGCTGCTCTATGCCCTGGGAAACACTACCTATATGCGGGGTAATTACTTTGCCGCCCAGGGTTACTATAACCGGCTTATGGATCTGCTGGCCGCCGAACGGGTCCGTTTTCCCAATCTGGTCCCCGGAAGCCGGCCGGAAGAACAGGACCTGGCGGAACGGATCATGGTGGCGGACAACAACCTGGGGGTTATCCTGGAAACCCTTACCCGGATTAGCGGTGATACCGGTTACCGGACCCGGGCCCTGGGCCTTTTCTCGGAATCAATCCGGGCATGGGATGTGCTGACCCGCAACCCGGAAAGTATGTCCCGGATGAGGCCCATTAAAGACCTCTATGGCCCAGGCATTAATCTGGCGTACCTTAATGCCCAGAATACACTCCACCCCGAACCGGACTATGAACTCCAGCTTTTTATGCGCATAGACCGGGATGTCCTGGAGCCCTCCCCCTGGGAAAGCCTGGTTCCCAGGGATTATCAGCTTTCGGATCAACTTTTGCCTATGCAGGTAGAATAAAATTCTTTATCTTATAATCATGGAGTTAATACATGCCGTCCGGGGGTAAAAATTTTTTCCTGCATTATTCGATTATAGTCTGTGCGGCGCTGATAGCCCTTTTCCCCGCCTGCCGGTCTCCGGGGGACGATGCCCCGGAAACGGCTGTTTCCCGGGATGTTTCTGATTCCGCCGGAACCGGAGGCCCGGGCGCGGCGGTACGGCAAAGCGCCGAAACCGCGGCCGCCCTTTCCCCGGTTCCGGAAACAGCCGCCGCGCGGAATGGCGGAGTGTCCGATGTTCAAACTGCCCGCAGCGGCTCGGCCGCGGAAGGATCCGCCGCCGCTGTCCCCGGTACAGGCAGAACCGCGCAAACCGGATCCGGCGGCGCCCAATCCCGGCCTTCCGGCGGCAGAACTGAATCCCTCGCGTCCTTAGGCGGTATCAGGCCCGGATCGGGCCGGGGCGTTTTTATCGGAGAACTGAACCCGGTTAACTATCAGACTGTCGATCCGGCGATTCTTCTTCAGATGGGCATGGAACAGTATCAAGTCTCGTTTATTCTGGGTGAACGGTATCTGAACGAAAAAAAATACGACAGCGCCCTGACGGAATACAATAAAGCTCTTAACCTGAAGCCCGATTACCCGGAAGCCCTTTTTTCCCGGGGCAGGACCTACCAGATCAGTGGCAATTTTAATCATGCCCTGGAAGACTATACCAAAACCATCGCCCTGAAAAAGGACAGCGCCGCCGCCTACAACCACCGGGGGTATATTTTTGCCCAGCGGGGGGATCATGCAAAAGCCCTGAACGATTATACCCAGGCTATCGCCCTTAAAAAGGATTACGGAGACGCCCTCTATAACCGGGGTTATTCTTACCGCGTCCAGGGACAATACGACAAAGCCATAGATGATTTTACCCGGCTCCTGCAGCTGGAACCGGACAACGCCGCCGCTTATAATCAGCGGGGAACCGCCTGGTATTACAAGGAAAATGACGAACAGGCAATCCGTGATTTTTCCGAAGCCATCAGGATTAAGCCCGGCTATGCCCTGGCCTGGCATAACCGGGGCACAGCCTACCGGATGAGCGGGGATAAAAGCAAGGCGGACGCGGATTTTGCCGAAGCGGTCCGGCTGGGATACCGGAAGTAACCACACGGCGCGCTGTTTCCTTTTGAACCAGTGACTTCTGCGTGTAAAGCCGTATCCGGCATCTATGTAAAAACCGGTTAGTGGGCGATACTGGATTCGAACCAGTGACTTCTACCGTGTGAAGGTAGCACTCTCGCCACTGAGTTAATCGCCCACTAATCGGTTATGGTCAAAAAACGCCGGATGCGCTCCCGCCGCCGGGTTAATTACCACAAACCCTGACCGGCAAATTCGGACACGCGTATTCCCGCGATTTTCACTTATTCTAACAGCGACAGGGTAATATGTCAACGCTCCGCGGATCTTTTCCCCGTACCCGGTAATGAAC
>JAISDG010000200.1 GCA_031265015.1 Spirochaetaceae bacterium
TCACGAGGTTCGTTCTGCAAGGAAATTATTAACTGCGGGGTCTACTACCATTTTGCTGCTGGCGTTACCAATTCTAACCGCCCTAAAGGGCGGGGTATTAGACCCCACTGCGAATAAACAAGATCAAACCATTAGGCACTAATACAGAGTAAATGATTAACTTTATTCTGTCAACATAAATTTTCAATCATTTTAGTATTACACCACCAAAAATGGCGCATAACTTATGCTATGCTTAATCCTTCTCCCCGTAATCCGGCGCCGGTTCCGCCGCCAGGCTGGAACCGGCATCCGTCGCGTTCTCCGGCGTGTACGGGGCGGCCAGGGCGGCATCCGCCAGGGCGGCGGCCTTTCCGGCGCTTCGACGTCCGGAAAGGCCCCGGCTGCCCGGGGTAAAGGACCGCTTCCGTTCAACCGCGGCCAGCCGGACCGCGGCTCTGGCCGCCCGGGCCGCGGCTATACCGCAGCCGCAGGCCCGGGCAATGTCCTCCGGTTCCGCGCCGGCAATTCCCTCAATACCCTGATAGTACCGGATCAGCGCCGCCGCCCGGCGGGGACCGATGCCTTCCACCGATTCCAGAGCTTCCAGCTTTAAGTCGCCGGAACGGAGGCGCTGGTTTAATCCTGTGGCAAAACGGTGGGTTTCGTCCCGGACAAACTGGAGTACCTTAAGGGCTTCGGAACGGCGGTCAAGCCGCACCGGTTCCCCGGCATTGGGCAGCCAGATTTCTTCATCCCGTTTGGCTAATCCCGCTATATCGCAGTCTATGCCCAGCTCCTCCAGCACGCCCTTGGCGGCGTTGACCTGGCCTATACCGCCGTCGATCAGAATCAGGTCCGGCAGTTCCCGGTTTTCCTTAAGAAGCCGGCGGTAGCGCCGTTCCACCGCTTCCCGCATGGACTGAAAATCGTCCACGATTCCCGCGGTGGTCCGGAGCTTAAAGTAACGGTAATTCTTTTTATCCGGCGCGCCGTTGGCAAAGCTGACAAGGGACGCCACCGGATGTTTGCCGTCAAGCTGGGCTATGTCAAAACCTTCGATCCGCTCGGGCCGGTTTTGCAGGCCCAGGGCGGCTTTCAGTTCATCCAGGGCGGGCCCGGTACCCCGTTCCTTCAGCCGCCGCCGCAGGTCCTCTTCGGCATTTTGCCGGGTCATAGCCAGGATTGACCGGTGATGCCTGTCACCGTTGGCCGGACCGTTTTTTTCGTCCCGGTTTACTTCATCCAGGTTTACCAGAATCAATTCCGGCTCCAGGCCGAACTGTTCCCGAAACCACATCCGGAGCGGGCCGAAATCCGCGGAATCACCGCCGGGGGAATCCGGTTTCCGCGCCGGATCCGGGGGACCGGCTTTCTGTTCCGCCAGGTATATTTGCCCCGGCGGAAGCCGTTCCCCGTTGTAGTACCCCGCCATAAAGGTAACCAGGGATTCCCCGGCATCGGAAGCGCTTTTTGTCCGGTACAGTTCCCGGCCGGTCAGTCTTCCCTGCCGCATCGAGAAAACCGAAAACGTAGCCAGTACTCCCCCGGAAGCCCAGGCAATGTAGTCCCGGCCCTGGGGATCAAAGTCTATCACCACACTGCTTTCGCTGAGCCCTTCAATGGCTTTGAGCGCGTCTCTAAGCTGGCCGGCCCGTTCGTAACGGAGGGCCTTTGCCTCCGCCCGCATTTCCGCGGCCAGCTCTTCAACCAGGGCCTCCGTATTCCCGGACAAAAGCTTCCGCACCCGGCTTACCTGGAGGCTGTAGGCGGCCTCGGTGATTCTGCCGCAGCAGGGGGCATGGCAGCGGCCGATGTGGTAGTACATACAGGGGGTGGTCCGCTTCCGCTGGATCCGGCATTTCAGCAGGGGAAAAACCCGGTCGATAATGGACAGCAGGCCGTCCATGGCTCCCACATTGGCAAAGGGTCCGAAGTAGGAAGAACCGTCTTCAATAATATGGCGGGTTCTGAAAATCCGGGGGTACGAATCCCCGGTAAGCCGGATCACCGGATAGGTTTTGCCGTCCTTCAGGCTGATGTTGTACTTGGGACTGTGCTGCTTGATCAGGGTGTTTTCCAGGAGCAGGGCTTCGTATTCATCCTTGACGATGATCGTTTCAATGGAAGCGGCATGACGAACCAGAATACTGGTTTTTATGTCCTTTTCGCCGGAAAAGTATGAAGACAGCCGGTTCCGCAGAATCCGGGCCTTGCCCACATAGATAATGCGGTTTGCCTCGTCCCGCATAATGTAAACTCCCGGTTCCTGGGGAGCGTCTCTGGCGATCTTTTTAAGGTCCATACATTAAATTACCGATATTTGTAAGGTATTACCATGAAAAAGCTCTGGAAAGCCTTATTTTTAGTGTATAGCTTTTGTTCTCTGTTCGTCATCCCGGATCTGGATGCCGCGGAAAAAACCCTGATCCTGGGCGCTTCTTCCGGCTGGAACGCGGTAGAAAAACGAACCCAGGTTGGGGAATTTGCCGCTGTCAGGCCCCACAAAGTGCTGGCCCTGTCCTCCGCCTGGACAGCTTCGCCTTCCGGCGGAGGCGCCCGGGCGGGTACTCCGGACACCAATGAAGATATTCTGGCCCTCTATGCGGCGTACCGGAATTTTCCCGCCCGGGAAGCGGCTTTGGATCTGGCGGCAAGTTTTGACGAAAACCGGCCGGAACATTTTTCCGATGCCGCGGGCCGCTACCGGGTGCAGGTTTCGCCTTTGGTACAGGCGGCTAACGAACGCTGGGCCCGGTACGGTTCGGGGGCGGCGCTTTTTGCGGGACGGGACAGTACCGTAAGCTTTATACCGGGCCGTTCTTCCCTGTTCGCGCCGGGAAGGAATGTCCGGGATTTTACCATGGAATTCTGGCTCTATCCCAATACCGTGGAAAACGGCGGACAGATTTGCAGGTTTTCCGCCGCGGACAATCAGCGTATTATCTGCGAGTCTTCCAAGAACAGGCTCCGCTGGACCTTCCAGAATTTTTTTAGTCCGCCGGGAAACGGCCAGGGGCTTACAATTACCGTGGAAAGCAAAACTGCCCTGATCCCCCGGACCTGGACCCATCATCTTGTCCGTTACAATGCCGATACGGGGCTTCTGGAATACCTTATCAACGGCCGGGTGGAAAATACCGCGTATACTACCGGTTCGGGAAAAGAAGGCGGTGATGTATATACCCCCCGCCTTAACCGGGACGGCTCCTTTATACTGGGGGGCCGCTTTTCCGGCATGATCGACGAATTCCGTATTTATAACCGGGTTATTGAAGCGCCGGGCCGGCGGGCTTTGGAACAGCAAAGCCCTGCCGGCCTGGAACTGCCGGAACTGGCAAAGTTTCCCCGCGGCGGCGGCCGTATCGAAACCAGAACCCTCGATTTGGGGGAAACCGGTTCTGCAGTACTCAGAATAGAAGCTTCCGGCGGACGGCTTACCCCCGCGGGAGCCGGCCCCGGGGCGGTTAAGAATGTCTACGCGGGGCGGGGGGATTTCCGTTTTCCCGATAATTCGGCGCTGCAGTTTTTTATCAGAGCCGGAGAAGAACCCTATCGCTTTAATCAGATTCCCTGGGTACCCGTCGTACCCGGAGCGGAGATTCCCGCCGTGGTTCAGGGCCGTTATATACAGCTTGCCGCCGCGTTTTATCCCAGCGCCGACTGTGAAACCAGCCCCTATCTGGAAGAGGTACGAATCGTTTATGACAGCAACGAAGCCCCCTATCCTCCTTCCCTGGTAATTGCCCGGGCCCTGGACGGGGGGGTGGAACTTTCCTGGCGGTCCAGTCCCGATGCGGATACCAGGGGTTATCTTGTCTATTACGGAACCTCTCCGGGAGTATATTACGGCGAAGGGGCGGCGCCGGGTCCTTCCCCCATTAACGCAGGAAACCGCAATTCCCTGCGCATTGACGGCCTGAGGAACGGAACCCTGTACTTTTTTGCGGTCAGCGCCTATGACGGTCCGGGGTCCGGGGATCCGCATCAGGGCAAATTTTCCAAAGAAGTAAGCGCCCGGCCCCTAAGGACGAACCCATGAGCCCTGATGTCCAGGATATTTTAGACCGCGCCAAAGGATCCGCCCGGGTAGGGGATCACGAGGAAGCGGAACGCCTGCTTAAGCAGTACCTGTCCAAAAAAGCGGATGACCGTTCCGCCCATCTTTTGCTGGGGACTACCCTGGCAAAGGAAGAGAAACTCGATGAGGCGGCGGATGAATTTACCACCCTGCTGGCAAAAAATCCCCGGGATGTGGAGGCCCTGAACAATCTGGCGGTTATTTACCGCCGCCAGGACAAGCTCCAGGATGCGTTAGGCGCCATGATGGATGCCATTGACATTGATCCCACCAGGGCGGAATTTCATTACAACATAGGAAACATTCACAAACAGCTGGGGAACCTGAAAGCCGCGTCCATGGCTTACTCCAAGGTTGTGGAACTGAATCCCGATTATGTCCATGCGTATAACAACCTGGGAACAATCTACGATCAGCTCCACGAATACGAGAAGGCCTACAATATGTTCCGCCGGGGCCTGGCGCTGGACCGGAACAATCCTACCCTGCATTTTAACTATGGCGTGGCCCTGGAAGCCAACAGCCGTTTCGGCGACGCCTTGAACGAATACAAGGCTGCGCTCAGAAGCAAGCCCGGCTGGCTCCAGGCGATGAACAATATGGGAATTATCCTGTTTAAGCAGGGCCAGCATACCAAAGCCATGGAGGCTTTTAACCGGATCCTTCATACGGATCCCCTCAATGCCGAAGCCCGGAACAATATGGGAGTGGTTCTGGCGGATCAGGGCAGGACTAAAGAGGCGATAGAAAATTACCGCCGGGCCATAGAGGCGGATCCCAAATACGTTAAAGCGGTGGTAAATCTGGAACGGGTTCTGGAAGACTCGGGGGATTTTGCCGACGCGGTGGTGGAGCTGGAAAAGCTGATCAAGCTGGTGCCCAACAGTGTGGATGTACACTGCCGCCTGGCTTCGCTTTACCTGAAGATGGAACGTTACCCCGAAGCCCTGCAGCAGTCCATGGCGGCCCTTGACTGGGAGCCGGAAAACATTCAAGCCCTGCGGATCCAGGGCGCCACCCAGCGGGTTATGGGCAACGACGCGGAAGCCCAGAAGATATTTGAAAAGATCCTGACCATTGATCCGGGAAACTACGCGTTCCAGCTGGATCTGGCGGATATTCATTTTCGCCACAAAGAATACAAAGATGCGGAAGAACGGATCATGGCGTATCTGGCCCGGCGTCCCAATGACCGGAAAGCGAAGATGCTGCTGGGCCGGCTCTATGCCGAAATGGGAAACCGTACCCACGCCATTCAGATTTTTGAAGAACTGGTCAAGGCGGACCCCAACGATACCGAGGTCCTTGCCGCCGCCGCGGAACTTCACAAGGACGCGGGAGAGGTGGAAAAGGCCCTGCGGACCGCCGATAAGCTGGTAAATCTGCAGGGCAAGCGGGCAACCCCGGATGATCTTTCGGATCTGAACGAATCCCTGGCTTTCTACGAAAACGCTGTCAAGGCTTATTCATCGGACGTGACCCGCATGTGGGATAAAAATCTTAAACTGCTCCAGGAGTCTGCCGAGGGGGAAAAAGGCGAAGAAGGGGACGTAGACATGTCTCTTTTTATGGGGGCGGTTGAAAAAGCTCCTCCGGTGGATGAAGAGACGGAAGCTCTTTTTATTGAAGATCCCGAAGCGGAACCGGAAGAGGACGA
>JAISDG010000130.1 GCA_031265015.1 Spirochaetaceae bacterium
TTTGCCATGGGAGCGGCGGCTTTTATCTCGTCGGCGCCGCCCCTGGAATTCATGCTCAGGACCTGCCCTCCCCGCTGGGTAACAAGGCTCATCACGTCTCCCACAAATTCCCTGGGAGCGAAGAGGTCCACCGCCATCACCGGCTCCAGCAGCAGGGGTTCCGCTTCCCGGGCGGCTTCGTCAAAGCCCATGCTGGCGCAGGCTTCGAAGGCAAGCTCCGTTCCGGTAAGCTCCGAGTAGTCCATGCCGGTAAGGGTGGCCCCGATGTCGATACAGGGATACCCTAAAAGGATGCCGGAACCCATGGCCCCCCGGACGCCCCGTTCAACGGCCTCAAAAACAGGTTCCGGTATCCGGCCCGAGTCCCTGACCGCGGAGGAGTATCTGTTACCCGAACCCCGGGGCAGGGGCTCCAGTTTAAGGGTAAGCCCGGCGGCGTTTTCTTTGCCCGCGATAACCCGGGAGAATTTTTCCGTCCGCTCCACGGTTTTGCCGATCGATTCCCGGTAGGTAACCTGGGGATTTCCCACCCGGGCCTTGAGCCCGTAGTCTTTAAGGATTTTGGTAACCAGTACGTCCAGGTGAAGTTCCCCCATGCCGGAAATGATAAGCTGGCCCGTTTCCTCGTTTTCCCTGGCGGTAAAAGTGGGATCCTCCCTGGAAAGGATCTCCAGAATGTCCTTAAGCTTATCCCCCTCGGAGATGGTCTGGGGTTCCAGCGAAACGGAAATAACCGGCTCGGGAAACCGCATGGTATCCAGCAGCACCGGCCATCCCTCGCTGCCGATGGTATCCCCGGTCTGGGCCAGCTTCATCCCGATAATCACCCCGATGTCTCCCGCGGAAAGGCTGTCCAGGGGTTCCGATTTGTTGGAATGCATCCTGAGGATCCGGTTGGCCCGTTCCCGTTTGCGCTTTCCCACATTGTAAACCGCCGATCCACTCTTAAGGGTTCCCGAGTACATCCGTATATAACAGAGGCTTCCCGCTTCACGGTCATGCTGGATCTTAAACACCAGGCCCAGGGGAACGCCCACGGGATCGCAGGGTACTTCCACGGCCTCTTCCTTTTTAAGATGCCGCCCCGCCGCGGGCCCGACTTCGTCCGGCGCGGGAAGATAATCCACCACCGCGTCAATCAGGGGCTGGACCCCCATATTGCGCCGGGAAGCTCCCGCCAGGACGGGAAGGAGTTTCCTTTCCAGCGCCGCCCTTCGCAGCTCCGCCCTGATAAGTTCTTCGGGGACACCCTCCCCGGCCAGATATTTTTCCGTTACCCTGTCGGATACCGCCGAAAGGGCGTCGATCAACTTTTCCCGCCATTCCCGAACCTGGGCCATGCGCCCTTCCGCCACGGCGCTTCTTTCGACAAGTTCCCCGCCGTCTCCTCCCCAGCGCAGCTCTTCCATCCCAATAAGATCAATGACCCCTTCAAAGGCGCTTTCTTTGCCCAGGGGAAGCTGCAGGGCAACGGTTTCCATTCCCAGTTTTTCCCTGACATCCGCAAGGACCTGAAAAAAATCCGCCCCGGTCCGGTCCATTTTATTGACATACGCAATGCAGGGCACATGGTACCGTTCCGCCTGCCGCCAAACGGTTTCCGTCTGGGCTTCCACTCCCTTGACGGCGTCGAGGATCGCCACCGCCCCGTCCAGAACCCTTAAGGATCGTTCCACCTCCGCGGTAAAATCCACATGCCCCGGAGTGTCGATAATGTTGATCTGGCAGGGCTCTTTGTCGTTTTCGTTCCGCTTCCAGTAGGCGGTGGTGGCGGCGCTTTGAATGGTTATTCCCCGTTCCTGCTCCTGTTCCATCCAGTCCATGATCGCTTCGCCGTTATCTACTTCCCCGATACGGTGGCTTTTGCCGGTATAAAAAAGGATCCGTTCGGTGGTGGTGGTTTTTCCCGCGTCAATATGGGCCATGATGCCGATGTTGCGCATCAAAGGAAGCTTCATGGGGGTATTGTAACAGTTTGACCGGGGGCGTACAATGGGTGGCTATGGACGACGAGCTTTCCTACGTGATGGTAACCCCCTATACGATAGCCAAAAGCAGAACCGGCGGGGTCATAGCCCGGCTGCTTTCCAGGCTGGAGGATATTGAACTGGCCGGCGCGCAGATGTTTATTCCCGACGAAGCCTTTGTCCGGGACTACTCCCGGCTTCTGCGGGAACAAAACACCACCAGCGATCTTACCCTGCTGGCGGATTATGTGGAGCGGAATTTTATTTCCGGCGGAAGGGCCCACCGGATTCTGATCCTTTTGTTCAAAGGCCAAGACGCCTGCCGCAAGCTTTCGGATATTTGCGGAGCCCTCTACGCGGAAAACCGGGGCATTGAATCCCTTACCGGCGAGACCATCAGGGATACCTACGCGGATCTTATTTTTGATCCCGGGAATCCGGAAAAAGTTACCTATTTTGAACCGGCGGTCCTTACCCCCAGAAATCAAAAAGACGCCGGCACGGATCTGGCGCTGATGTCCCGGTTTTTTGCGGGCCGGGAAAATATCGTCACCAACATGGAGTATCCCGATCCCGCCAAAATTGAGCAGACCCTGGTAATCCTGAAACCCGACAACTGGATGTACGCTTCTTCAAAACCGGGAACTATTATCGACATGTTTTCCCGGACCGGTATGCGGATCGTGGGAATCAAGATCCATCAATTTTCCCTGGAAGAAGCCCTGGATTTTTACGGCCCGGTGGAAAAAGCCCTCAAAGAAAAACTTGCCCCCGTATTCGGAGCGAAAGCCCTGGAACTGCTGGAAAAACAATTCAACATAACCTTAAGCGCCGCCGCCGGAACAAGCCTTGTTGAAAATTTCGGCAGGGAGTACGCGCAGAGCCAGTTCAGGGACATTGTCGAGTTCATGTCCGGAAAACGTCCCGGCCGGTCCGGAGATTGCAGGGACGTTAAAACGATGATCCTGGTCTACGAAGGGGAAGGGGCCATACGGAAAATCCGCGAAGTCCTGGGCCCCACCGACCCGCTCAAAGCGCCGGGCGGTACGGTCCGCCGGGAATTCGGCAGCAACGTGATGGTAAATACCGCCCACGCTTCGGATTCGGCGGAAAGCTTTAACCGGGAACAGGCAATCGTAAAGATCCACGAGAATTCCCTGCGGGATATTATTGCCGAATACCTGGCCTTGTCCTAAACGCCCTTCCCGTGGTACATTGGTTGCCGGGCGGATTACCCTCCGCAAGCCTTCCAGGTCAAGCCGGGGTGGTGGAATGGTAGACACCGGGGACTTAAAATCCCCTGGCCGCAAGGCCGTGTGAGTTCAAATCTCATCCCCGGCAAAGGATGCAGGGCGTTAAGCCCTGTGTTTCGAATGAATTGAGTACGCCCCGGCGCCCGGTGATACCGCGGTTTCCGGCATTATGGAGAACGGCTTTAGCCGTTCGTATGCGCGCCGGCAAAGGAAATCATGATTCCCTATATAGATACCCACGCCCATCTTTCCATGTTAGAACGCCGGGGCATTGATCCCCACCGGACCCTGGGCGGCCTCTTTGCCGGGGCCTTCGCCGGCATTATCGACATCAGCCTGGACCCGGGGGATTTGCCTGCCCGGGTCCGGGAATTTTCCCGGTACCCGGCGGTGCGGTTTGCCGGCGGGCTGTGGCCCCATGGGAAAGTTATCGCGGACCGGGCTGCGCTGGTACCCGCCCTGGAAAAGGACATCGCCGCCGTCCGCGGCGGCGCCGCTGTCCAAAGCGGCGACAACGCCAACGCCGCTTCGGCGGAACTGGTCTGCGCCCTGGGGGAATTCGGGCTGGACCGCCACTGGAACGGAGAGGACCACGCTTCGGGGGGCAGCGCCGATACCGCGGGAGAACAGGAACTGATGGAGATGCAGATGGATCTGGCCCGGCGGCTTTCGCTCCCCGTGATCATCCATTCCCGGGACGCTCCCGAAGAGACCGCGGAAATTCTGAAACGTCATCCGGAAGTAAGCGGCGTAATACATTGTTTCTCCTACGGGGCGGAGGAAGTAAAAACTTTTCTGGACCTGGGGTATTTTATTTCCTTTGCGGGGAACCTGACCTACAAAAACGCCGGGAACATCCGGGACGCCTGCGCCCTGGTTCCAGCCGGCCGCATTCTGCTGGAAACGGACTGTCCCTTTCTGGCGCCGGTTCCCCACAGGGGAAAGCCTGCCCATCCGGGCATGGTAGAGGAGACCTACAGGGTTGCGGCGGAACTGCGAAAAACAACGGTCGAAACCCTGGCGGAGCAGGCGGCGCAAAATACCGCCGCCCTTTTCGGCGTAAGGTTTTAGCCGCCGCACAAGGAAAAGAAAGCGGCAAGACACGCCGGGCCAATGCCCGCGGCGAACCACCCGCGCAAATCCGGAAAACTGTTCCCGCCGAACCGCCCCGGCGTATACCGGAAAACCATATCAGGATTCGGGCAGGGCGATGGCCAGCACTTCCTCAAACCGTTCCACCGGGTGAAAGTGGATGCTCTTCTTGACATGAACGGGAATATCGTCCAGATCCCGGAGGTTCTGCTTGGGGATAATAATGTCCCGCACCTGGTTGCGCCGGGCGGCTACCGTTTTTTCCTTGAGGCCGCCGATGGGCAGCACCTGGCCGGTCAGGGAAAGCTCGCCGGTCATGGCAAGCTGCCCCGCAATGGGTTTTCCCCGAAGGAGGGAAAGCAGGGCGGTAGCCATGGTAATCCCCGCGGAGGGTCCGTCCTTGGGAGTCGCCCCTTCGGGGATATGAAGGTGAATTTGATTTTTCTCAAACCACTCCGGATCAACCCCGTATGTTTCGATCCCCGTTTTCCGGGCCACGGTCATGGCGATGGAGGCGCTTTCCTTCATGGTGTCCCCCATTTTACCGGTCATGGTCAGGCCGTCCTTGCCGGGGGATGCCACCGCTTCAATAATCAGCGTATCCCCGCCCATGCTGGTCCAGGCCAGTCCCAGGGACATGCCGGGCCTGTCGGCTTTCTTAACCACATCTTCGGGAAAAATCGGCTTACCCAGGTGTTTTTCCACGGCCTTTTTGTCAACGGCAAAATTCACCGCCTGGGGCCCGGGAACGGCGGAGGCCGTTTCCGCGGCCCCGCCGGGCCGCCGGGCCGCTGCTTCCGCTTCTTCCACAATCTGAATCGCCAGCTTCCGGTGAATTTTATCCAGGTTCTTTTCAAGGTTCCGGACTCCCGCTTCCCGGGCATAACCGTTGGCGATGTGGAGCAGGCTGTCCTTGGTATACTTTACCTGGCTCTTTTTAAGGCCGTTCTTTTCAAGGCTCTTGGGTACCAGATAACGTTTGGCAATTTCCAGTTTTTCCGTATCAATATAACCGGGCAGTTCAATGATCTCCATGCGGTCAAGCAGGGGCGGCGGAATTGTGTCCAGGGTATTGGCGGTGACGATAAAAAATATCCGCGAAATATCAAAGGGCAGATCCAGGTAATGATCCCGGAAGGAAAAATTCTGTTCCGGATCCAGCACTTCCAGCAGGGCCGAAGCGGGATCCCCCTGGTAGCTCACCCCCATCTTGTCAATCTCGTCGATCATGAATACCGGATCCTTGGTCTTGGTGATCTTAAGCCCCTGGATGATCTTGCCCGGCATAGCCCCGATATAGGTCCGCCGGTGGCCTTTGATTTCCGCCTCGTCCCGCATGCCCCCGACGGAAAAACGGAAAAATTCCTTTCCCAGGGCCCGGGCAATGGAACGGCCGACGCTGGTCTTTCCCACCCCCGGCGGACCGGCCAGGCAGATTATTGAACCCACGGGATATTTATCAAAACTCCGCCCCCGGACAGGACGGTCCGTTTTGCCGGTCTTACCGGTTCTTTTTGCCTCCCCGGTCCGCAGTTTCCGGACCGCCAGGTATTCGGCAATGCGGTCCTTCACATCCTTTAAACCGTAGTGGTCCGCTTCAAGAATTTCCCGGGCGGCGGCGAGGTCAAAATTTTCCGGCCCCGGCTCGTTCCAGGGCAGGCTCACAATCACATCCAGGTAATTCCGGGTTACGGTAAATTCCGCCGAATTAGGCTCCATCAGGCTGAACTTTTCCAGTTCCTGATCCACCGTTTCCTTGGTCTCCCCCTCAAAGTGGAAGGCGTCGATTTTTTCCTTAAAGCGCTGGTACTCGGAACTTTTCGCGTCCGTGGTCATTCCAAGTTCGGTTTTGATTGCCTTGAGTTCTTCCCTCAGAAAATAATCACGCTGGGACTTTTCGATCCGTTCGTTAATCTCCTTCTGGATCTTTTTCTGGATCCGCAGAAGTTCCTGTTCCTTTTTGATAAACACCAGGATCTGCTCCATCCGCTTGCGGACATTGAGCATTTCCAGAATCTTCTGCTGATCCGCCTTGTCGATATTAAGAATGCTGGCGATAAAGTCGGCAATCTTGCCGGGATGATCGATGTTAATCATGTTAAGCCGCATTTCTTCGGAAAAAAGGGGGTTATTCTCGGATATCTGCTTCATCTCCGATATGAGCGCCCTGGTAAGGGCCTTGACCTCGGGAGTTTCGTCTTCCTCGTCCTCCAGATATTCCACCGCCCCCACAATGGGCGCCGTATCATGGAGGTGCTTTTTGATCCTGAAGCGCTTCAGGGTAGAGATAAAGATGTTGACCCCCCCGTCGGGCAGGTTGATTTTCTTGACGATCTTGGCCGCGGTCCCCACCCGGTAGAGATCGGTAATGGAGGGATTTTCCGTCTCGTTCTGGAGCATTACCAGGCCGATAAGGCCGTTGCCGGACACCGCCTCGTCGATTACTTTGACGTCCGGCGGATTCCCGATCATGATGGGGGTAAAAATCCCCGGGAAAATGGGCCTCCCCATCAGGGCTACCAGGGGCAGTTTATGGGGAAGCATTTGATCGATGGGGACAACGCTCTGTTCGGCCATGGATTACCTTCTTTATTCTGTTTTATACGGGGCAATTATGCCTTAAATATCGTAAAAACCGGCGTAAAAGGCAAGAATTTTACCTAATGAAGGGGAAAAAAAGGGGATCCCGGCCGGAAAAAGGCGGAGCCCCGTTTGCCGTTCCCGGGGCGTCCCTTTTAGCGGGAAGGCGGGTAAACGGACACACCAGCGCCCCCTCGGGCACCGGCATCCCGCCGGTTTTTAGAACAAGATCAGTTTACCAAATGTTTACCTTCCCTTAAAACCTGATTTACCTTTTCGTTTTACCCTTGGACTATACAGCGGCGGCGATTCCGCCGCCTTATACAGGGGTAAAAGATGAAAAAGAAAAAAGGTCTAAAAACGGCCGGAATAGTTCTTGGAATCATGATTGCCGCGGGGGCGCTCGTATTCGGCCCGGGCCTGTCTGCCGCGGGGAACAAAACCGGGGAAGAAGCCGAAACCGGCGAATCCCCGGTTTTTTCGGTAAAAACGGAAAACGCCGAAAGACGGACCCTGCGCGCCTTCCTTGAGGTAAACGGCGACATTGTAAGCGGACAGGAGGCGGATGTTTTTCCCGATGTCCCGGGAAAGTTAATCCGGGTCAACGCCGCCCTGGGTTCGCCGGTCCGCAGGGGCGACGTTATCGCCGAAGTGGATCCTTCCAGGCCGGGGGCAAGTTATATGAACAGCCCGGTCTACGCGCCCCTTTCCGGTACGGTGTCAAGGACGCCCCTTTCGGTGGGTTCAACGGTTGATACGGGTACAAGTATCGCCGCCATATCGGCAATTAACAATCTTGAAATCACCGCCCGCATACCGGAACGGGAAA
>JAISDG010000154.1 GCA_031265015.1 Spirochaetaceae bacterium
CGTTTTCACGACTATCCAGCCCCGGGCAAAACGCTGGGCCTCCAGGTACAGGGGGCCTTCACCGGCATCCCCTTCCACGGGCCGGGGCAGGGCATCGCTCAGGGGCGGACCATAGACGGCAAAGGACGATACCAGCGCCTGAACCACGCCGTCGGCGCCGCCGGTTCTGGCGCTGCCCAGGGGCTGCCACTGTTCCAGGCCCGGAAGCCTTTTTCGTCCTGCCAGAAGGTCAAGGATAGATCCCCGGAGGTGGTGGGCCCGAAGCGGCAGCTGGGGAGCATCCGCAAGAACAAAGATGTCTTCGCCGCTGTTGAAACTTTTTATATACAGGCCGGCAAGGGCGATTTCCTCCGGTCCCGCGAAGAGTATCCAGGGTTTGGGAAAAATCAGGCGTTCCACCGGTCCGTCACCGGTCCATTCCCGGCCGGCAAAGGCAAAAGCCCAGGCATGAGCAAAAGCGGCGCTTACCCTGGGTGGAATGTCCCGGCCGCCAAACTCCGCTTCCCGGTCTTCGGGCAAAAGATCCCGCAGCAGGTCGGCCGCCGGATCCTCCCCGGGAACAAAGCGGGTTCCTTCCCTGTCGACGATGATCCTGCCCTTGGTAAACCGCTGAACCGCGGCGCCGTTTTCAAAAAAAAGCTCCCCCAGGGGGATGCCGTAACCCGCCGCGCCGTTGGACCGGTTAAGGCCGCCGCTTTTACCGTACTGGTACAGTACCGGGCCGGACACCGTATAGACAGGGCTTTCCCCCTCGGCGCGGTAATCTCCCAGGGCCAGTACCAGCCCCGGGATGCCCCAGGGATTGGGCGCGGTATCCTGGCTTGTCCAGTTCTGGGTCCAGCTTTCCGGCGCCGCCGCGGGCCAGGCGTGAATCCTGTCGCTTCCCAGAACGCCGGTCAGGGGAAGCCCCCGGAACAGGGCTTCCGCGTAGGCCTGCCTGAACGCGTCTTTAAGGCCGCCGGCTTCGTCATCGGGATCTTCCGAACGGGCGCCGGCATCCGGGGGAATGGCCGGTTCCGGCAAATCCTGGGGAACAAAATACAGATCCCCTGCCGGCAGGGCGTCGCCGGGGGGCGAAACGCTTGTACAGGACACGGCGATGCCCAGCGCCCATACCGCGGACAAAAGCATAACGGATCGTTTTTTCATTTATTTTAACCCCTTGAGTTTTGCCAGAATCACCAGGTTATTTGCCTTGGCCATGGCCTTAAGCCGCTCAAAATCATCCTTCATTTCCGTATCGGAACCGGAAAGGACAAGATCGTTTCCCTTTCTGCGGTACCACAGGTAATGCCTGGAACGGATCCCCTGCCGATTCTCCCGGAGACGGGTATCCAGCTGCCGTTCCAGCAGCTCCGCCAGGGTTATGTGATTGTCGTCTCCCGCCAGCCAGTATATATCGTCCCCGGCAAAAAAAAGTACCACCCGCCTGAACCCTTCCGCCAGGGCCGTATCGTTGCGGAAACCTTCGATCACAAGGTTTTGCTTTGCCAGGCTCAAGTCATAGCCCTGGCGGCGAAGGGATTTACGGAGTTCCGTTACTTCTTCCCGGATCTGCCGGGAAATTTCAGCGTTCTTCCCGGCATTCTGTAAATCCCTCCGCCAGACGCGGAGCTGATCTTCATGGTGGTAAAAAACCGGGGTCCGGCTTAAAAACCGGGATGTCTCCGAAAGCAGCCGCCAGGTATCGGAAAAGCGGTCCGCCAGCAGTTCCGTAAGCAGGGCGGTCTTTTTTGTTTTCATCCCTCTTTACAGTATAACCGCAATTGACTTCCCCTGAAAAGCTATTTATAGTAGGTAAGAATGGGTGTTATAACCAGTCAAAAAATAACCGGCTTCTACGAACGCTTTAAAACCATCGATGTAACTTTTTCAAAAGAAATTGTCCAGGTAACGGGGCTTATTACCCAGCAGGTACACCTGAAATGCGGGGGCGATTTCTGGCCCTGCGTGGTGTATTCCACTTCTTTTCAAGGAGCAAAGATTGCCGCCAATACCCAGTCGGGGCTGATACAAAAGCTCCAGACTGTCAACAGCGCGGTAAGCCTTCGCTTGTGTTTCAAAAAACCCGACAATGATCAGCCGGTTACCTTTTTTGTTTCCGCCCGGGTTTCCGGTTACAGCCCTTACGGGGGTTCCAGGGATATAGCCCTTTTTAACCTGCAGTTTACCCAGCGGCCGCCGGACGTTCTGATTGAAATTATGGGCAGGGTACTGGACGCCAATATCGCTTCCGCCAAGCGGAGGGATGAACGGATAATCCTGAATGCCGAGATCATCCGGAAACTGGGACTCCTTGCCAAGGAAACCGCCGTTTTTATCCAGAGCGTACCCCGGCGCTGCATCCTCAGGGATATTTCGTTTTCCGGGGCAAAACTGATTATAATGGGAGTTGCGAAATTCCTGGTAAACCGGGAAGCGGCCCTGCGGGTTGACTTTGAGGATCCCCGGGAAAGTTTTCTTATCAAGGGAGTGTTTGTCCGTTCGGAAGCGGTGGAAGGGAGGAAAGAACTGCTGGCCCTGGCCATCCAGTTTGACAGCAAACTCATACCCATGGGATACAAGGTACGGCTTAACGACTACGTCAGCCAGACCAGGGCCGAAACAAAAACCGCCCCGGCGGAAGCCGCGGCACAGGCGGACGGCGGGGCCGGAACTTCCGCCCCGGAGGACGCGGCGCCGGAAACTGCGGGACCGGCTGTTCCGGCGGGAACAGCGGTATCCGCGGGAACCGTCGAGCCGGCCGCCGAAACAAAAGACGAGCTTCCGGCGGTTCCGGGGCTTGATCCCCCCTAAGGGCTTTCTGCGGTATGAAAAGAGGAAAACTTGCCTATATCACTATTCCCGAAGCGGTACGGGACCATTTTGCCGGGTACGATTTTTTGCCGGATCCCGCCATACCCCTGCCGGTGGAAATTCCGCCGGATTGGGGAAAATTTGAGGCCGAAAACTTAAGTCCGGAGATGTTTCTTGCGGGGATGCTTATGGATCTGGCCGAAAATCCCGGGGGACAGCACAGCGCCTATTACCGGAAGCTTGTTACCGCCGTCAAACCCGGCATCCTGGGTGAACTGCAGGGCGCGGCCATGCTTAAGGCGCGGAACGGCGATTATCCGGCGGCGCTGGAAGTTATCGCCCTGCTGGAAGGCCTTTATCCCCGGCATCCGGGGCTGCTCCTTTCCAGGGCGCTGGTCCTGGAAGAAAAGGCCTTTGCCGCGGCCCGGACCGCGAACTCCAAAGAAGCGGAAAGGGCTTTCGGGAAAGCGGAGGCCGCCTATGAACAGTCCCTTGCTTTCCCGCTGCCGGATACCCTTTTTAGCGCGGGCCTTTTTTACGAACGCCGGGAAGACTACCGCAGGGCGTCGGACTGTCTGCGGGCCTACCTTGAGAGCGGGGAAGACGGGCCCCGGTCCGGCGAAACATCTCCGGGAAACGGTGTGGAGGACAAAAAGATCCGGGCCAGGAAAATACTGGAAGAGATCCGCGGCAGCGGCCTTGATAACGATGTTTTTCTGGAAGCCCTTACCCTTATCCGGCAGAACAGGGAAGAAGAGGGCATCCTGAAGGCAAAGGAATTCCTGGAACATCATCCGGGATCGGGCCGGGGATGGTTTGTTCTCGGCTGGGGACTGCGGCGGCTTGCCCGCTGGGAAGACGGAGCCGCCTGTTTTGAAAAAGCCCTGGAACTGGGGCAGGCTTATCCCGACATCCGGAACGAGCTGGCCATTTGCCGCATGGAATCGGGGGACCTGGACGGAGCCCGGCGGGAACTGGAAAAAGCCCTGCACCGCGATCCGGACAATGTCAAGATTATCAGCAACCTGGGGATCCTTGCCCTGAAACGGGGGGAAGACGACAAAGCCGCGGCATTTTTCAGGACCGTCCTGGAGCTGGAACCGGGGGACCCCATCGCGAAGGCCTTCCTGCCCGCGTAACTTTTAGTTTTCCGGCCTCTCCCCGACATCTCCCAGGGAAAAATCACCCACTATTTTAAACCGTCTCCCGTCCCGGACCACCCGCAAATCCCTGCCGGGGAAATATCCGGGCAGTTTCGCGGCAACCATGGCGGCCGCCTCCGCCATAAGGAATTCAAACTGGCCGGGATGTATCTTTTCCCAGGTGGCGGTCCTGAAAGAAATGATGTATCCCCTACCCCGCTCCGATCCGATACCGGGGGTAAAGTCCGGCATGATTTCAAAGAGACCGTCCATTTCAGGATGGACCGTGGTTCCCCGCTCCGGCCTCCTGGGATTCCGGCTAAAAGCGGCGCCCCACTCGTCTTCCAGGAATTCATCCACCTCCCTGAACAGGGCATCCAGGGTACGGGTAAAAGCGGCCAGTTTTGGATGTTCCGGCATACCAGATAGTATAGCGGAAAACGCCCCCCGGGGAAAACAAAAATCCCCCGCCCCAGGGCGTGTAAAACGACGGGGACCCTCAAGGCGGGATCTTCCCGCCGCGGGACAGCAGGCAGCACGAAGCTCCCGCCCGCAGGCGCGGGCGGGATGCCTCGAACAAACTACAGTTTGAAAAGCAGTTCCTCGTAACCGGGCAGGGGCCAGGCTTCCTTGGAAAGGAGCTTTTCCAGGGCATCCACCCTGATACGAATTTCTTCCATGGCGGGCTTGACTTTTTCATAGTACGCCCTGGCCTGGACCTGAACGTCCGCGGTATCCTGGGCTTCGGAAAGTACCGTTTCCAGTTTTCCGGCAACGTCAAAAAGTTCGCCGGTAAGTTCGGCAACCCGCTTGGCCCGCTTTTCCTGGGCGGCGCTGACCGCTCCCACCGCGGCCAGGGCGGCGGCGTCCCTGGCAAGGCCCGCGGCAAAATTACTGGCCGCGGGGAATATGCTTCGCCGGGCCAGTTCCAGGGTAATGCCCGCTTCAATGTTGATTTGTTTGGAATACTTTTCCAGATAGATGTGGTACCGGCTTTCCAGTTCTTCTTTGGTAAAGACCTGGTGTTCTTCAAACAGGGCAATGGTTTCGCTGCGGACAAGTACCGAAAGGGCGTCTACCGCGTTTTTTATATTGGGCAGCCCCCGGCGTTCCGCTTCCAGTACCCATTCATCGGTATAGCCGTTGCCGTTAAAAATAATCCTGCTGTGCTTTGAATAGGATTTTTTGATGATCCCGTGGATCGCCTCGTTTTTGTCACTCCCGGGAGAAAGGGATTCCAGCTTGTCCGCGTATTCCTTCAGCACCTGGGCTACCGCCGCGTTCAGGTACGTATTGGGGGTAGCGATGGACTGGGAAGAACCGAGCATGCGGAATTCAAACTTGTTGCCGGTAAAGGCAAAGGGACTGGTCCTGTTCCGGTCCGACACATCCTTGGGCAGGGAAGGAAGGCTGGTGACACCGATCTTGATAAGTTCCCCGGCATCGCTTTTGCCGCCGCTTTTTCCTTCGGAGACATTGTCAAAAATCTCCGTCAGGGGACCGCCGAAGAAAATCGATACAATCGCCGGAGGGGCTTCGTTGGCCCCCAGGCGGTGCTCGTTCCCCGAAGTAGCCACCGAAGCCCGAAGCAGCAGGGCATAGCGGTCCACCGCTTCCACCACCGCAGCGGCAAAGAGGAGGAACCGGGCGTTAGCCTGGGGATTTTCCCCGGGGTCAAAAAGATTGATCCCGTCATCGGTAGCCATGGACCAGTTGTTGTGTTTGCCGCTGCCGTTGACCCCCGCGAAGGGCTTTTCGTGGAGCAGCCCCTCCATGCCGTGACGGCGGGCCACAGTCCGGATTGTTTCCATGACCAGCTGGTTGGCGTCTACCGCGGCGGTACTGTTCTGGAATACCGGGGCAATTTCAAATTGATTGGGGGCCACTTCGTTGTGCTGGGTCTTGGCGGGAATTCCCACCTTCCACAGTTCGGTGTTAAGCTCCCGCATAAAACCCGCCACCCGTTCCTTGATGGCCCCGAAGTAATGATCTTCCAGTTCCTGACCCTTGGCGGGGAGCACCCCGAAGACCGTCCGGCCGGTAAGCATCAGGTCAGGACGCTTATCGTAGTACTCCTTGTCCACAAGAAAGTATTCCTGTTCCGGACCCACGGTGGTAATCACCCGGGTACTGGTTTCATTCCCCAGGGCCCTGAGCACCCGGACCGCCTGTTTTGAAAGGGCGTCCACCGATTTAAGCAAGGGCACCTTTTTGTCCAGGGCCTGGCCGTAGTAGCTGATAAAGGCCGTAGGGATGCATAAGGTAGTGCCTGTGGGATCCTGCTTGAGAAACGCGGGACTGGTCACGTCCCACGCGGTATAGCCCCGGGCTTCAAAGGTAGCCCGCAGCCCTCCGGACGGAAAGCTGGACGCGTCGGGCTCCCCCTTAACCAGCTCTTTGCCGGAAAATTCCATAATGACCTTGCCGTCTCCGGTGGGGGAAATAAACGAATCATGTTTTTCCGCGGTAAGGCCCGTCAAAGGCTGGAACCAGTGGGTATAGTGGCTGGCCCCCTTGGAAATGGCCCAGTCCCTCATCACCGCGGCCACCACTTCGGCCACCGCGGGGGTTAACTCTTTTACTCCGGCCTGAACAGCCAGGATCTCTTTATAGATATTCTTTGGCAGCCGCTCCTTCATAACGGCATTGGAAAAACAGTTGGAGCCGAACAGTTCAGTCACCGGGGTTTTGATAAAATCGATTACACTCATCAAGAGCCTCCATAGGGGAATACGCTGCACCTGACGGTATAGCGGGTTAGTAATTACCAGCAAGAACCGTGCCAAGCTTGCCGAATCTTTTCAATCCGGCCGGCGCGGCGGGACACGCGGGCTAAGTTCATATCCTGTAAGGAATTAAAAAATACCGGCGGATTAGTGTATCGTTCCGGAAAGACGTACCGCCGGATCACGGGCAGCGCCGCGGCGGCGCCACCTCAAATTGCCGACAAAAATGTACCTTTACGGGATTTTCCTACATCCGTGTAGGAAAATTTGCGGGATTGGAACAACATTTTATGCTCTAAACTTTCACAGAAATTCTTATCGCAAAATTTCGTCAAAAACCTTTTCGATGGTCTGTTTTAGCCGTAAAATCCCTTCCCTGCTAATGTAAGAACCTCCATTTTGCGTACCATATTTGGGCAGCAACAACTGATATGCATCGAGCTTAAGGGCTTTTGCCAATTTTAAAATTGTTTTATCACTGACCCAGGTTCTGCACCCTTCTATATAGTTCATCAATCATTACATCCATGTTGAACTGGTATTAAATGGCGTTTATGAAGGTTCCTATGTATTAACAGAACAAGTTCAGGTTGGCAAAGGCAGGGTCGATATAGATGAAGACGCGGGGTTTCTTGTGGAATTGGATGTATATTATGACGAAGAACCCAAATTCAGAACCCCAAATTACCGGCTTCCTGTTATGATAAAATCACCAGAGGATTTAAGCGATATTTCGGGGTATAATTTTGTGATAAACAGCATAAATGCTTTAGATGCACGATTGTACGATGGAAATTTTCCAATGAACGGCTATCATGATTTATATGTAAAACAAAGGCTTACCGTCCGCAAATACGCGGACGGTAAGCCCCGCCTCCGTTTTTTGTAATGTTATCCGATGGCGATAGAGCCGGTCTCTCCGGTCCTAATCCTGATACATTCTTCGAT
>JAISDG010000142.1 GCA_031265015.1 Spirochaetaceae bacterium
ATCGTTACTCCCATGTGTAACGCCATGTTCGCCGTCAAGGGCGGGAACTCGATTATCATCGCCCCCCATCCCCGGAGCAAGCTCTGCGCCAAACGGCTTAAAGAATTGTACGACGCGGAATTTGAAAAACTCAAAGCCCCCAAAGATATTTTTATGGTCATCGAAGAACCCACCATCCCCCTTTCCACGGAGCTGATGAAAGAAGTGGACGTGGTCATAGCCACCGGAGGCGCGGCCATGGTTAAGTCCGCCTATTCCTCCGGGAAGCCCAGCTTCGGCGTGGGGCCCGGCAATGTCCAGGGCCTTATCGACGAGGACGTGGACATCGAAGAAACCGCCAAAAAGATGATCCAGAGCCGGATTTTCGACAACGGGATCATCTGTTCCGGAACCCAGACAATCATCGCCCCGAAAAAAAACTACCCCGCGGTAATCGACGCGTTCGTACAAAACGGCTGCTTCTATATCGACGATCCCGCCAGGGTGGAAGCCTTCGGCAGGGCGATTTTTCCCGGCGGGGTAATCAACAAAGACGCCGTGGGTCAGCCGGTTGCCGCCGTTGCCGCCCTTGCCGGTATTGAGCTTTCTCCGGGGACCAAAGCCATCATCCTGAAACCCCGGGGTTACGGCAAAGAGGACGTACTTTCCAGGGAAAAAATGTGCCCCGTCATGACCGCCTACGAATACACAAACTGGGAAGAGGCCGTAGATATCGCCTACGCCAACCTGATGGTAGAGGGGGCGGGACATTCGGTGGATCTCCAGTCCAACAACAGGGACCACATCGAATACGCGGCGCTGAAGCTTCCCGTATCCCGGATCCTGGTCAACCAGATTTGTACCTCCATGAACGGCGGCGCTTTCCAGAATTCCCTTTCCCCCACCACCACCCTGGGCTGCGGAAGCTGGGGGAACAACTCAATCAGCGAGAACCTTTCCTACTATCACCTGTTCAACAAATCACGAATCGCCTTTGTCAAACCCAGCTGGAACCAGCCGGGTGACGAGGAGATTTTCGGATGAAGCTGCTCGAATACCAGGCCAAGGCGCTGTTTGAAAAGTACGGCATGGCCGTCCAGAAAGGCGTTGTTATTGACGCCCCGGGGGATGAAAAAATCCGGGCCGCGGATTTACGATTTCCCGTCGTGATCAAGGCCCAGGTCCAGACCGGGGGCCGGGGCAAGGCCGGCGGCGTCAAGTTCGCCGAAACCCCGGAAAAAGCGGCAAAGCTCTGCGGCGAAATGCTCGGCATGGATATCCGGGGCTTTACGGCAAAAGAGCTTTTGGTGGTGGAAAAAAAAGAAATCACCAAGGAGTGGTACGTATCGATCATGCTGGACCGTTATACCAAATCGCCGCTCCTCATCTTTTCCCCGGTGGGGGGCATGGACATCGAAGAAACCGCCCGGACCAGTCCCGGCAGGATCGCCAAAGTTCCCATCGACCCGATCCGCGGAGTAAAGGATTACGTTATCACCTACGCCATGGACAGGACCGGCGCGGACAAGCAGTACAGAGATCAGCTGGGCGGCATCGTGGAAAAACTCTACCGGCTGTTTTTCGATTACTATACCATGCTGGTAGAAATCAACCCCCTGGCTATCGATACCGAAGGAAAACTCATCGCCCTGGACGGCAAGGTAGAAATTGACGACAACGCCCTCCCCTTCCTTCCCGACGTGAGCGCCTGGCGGGACAAGCTTCAGGAAGATCCCCAGGTGATCGAAGCCCGGAAAGTGAACTTTCTGTTTATTCCCGTGGACGGCAGCGGGGATATCGGGGTAATGTCCAACGGTTCGGGGATGCTGATGAGCTGTATCGACCTGATCACCAAAAGGGGCATGAAGATCCACGCTGCCCTGGACCTGGGAGGAGGAGCGACCGCGGAACGGATCGCCGAGGCGGTCCGGATCATGCTGGGGCGAAAGGCCGTCACCACGGTCTTTATCTGCATCTTCGGGGGAATTACCCGCTGCGACGAAGTGGCCCGGGGGGCGGTTATCGCCATGCAAAAACCGGAAGCCGCGGGGAAGAACCTGATCCTGCGCATGGAGGGGACCAACAAGGAAGAGGCGGCCCGGATCGTTGCCGAATCGAAACTTCCCACCACCGTGGCCGAGGGCATTCCCAATTCGGTGGAAGCCATCTACCGCCTTAAATACGGCGAAGGGAAAGGGGCGTAAGGATGAGTATCATTATTGACAGGAATACAAGGCTCCTTGTTCAGGGCATTACCGGACGGGAGGGAAACTTTCACACCAGGACGATGCTGGAATACGGGACCAATGTGGTGGCGGGAGTTACTCCCGGCAAGGGCGGCCAGGACGCGGTTTTCGATCTGCCGGGAAAACAGGTTTCCGTGCCGGTATTTAATACCGTCCGGGAAGCGGCGGATAAAACCTCCTGCAACGCGGCGGTGCTTTTTGTACCGGCCAAGTTTACCCCCGCGGGGGTCTACGAGGCTGCCGACTCGGAGATCCCGGTGATCATGACAATCTCCGAACATACTCCGGTCCACGAGATGATGAAATGCTATTACGCCGCCCGGCAGAAGGGCCTGCGGCTTTTCGGCCCCAACTCCTTCGGGATCATCTCTCCCGGCAAGTGCAAGGCGGGCTTTATGGCCCATAAGTACTATACTCCCGGCCCGGTGGGGATCATGTCCCGGAGCGCGACCAACTGCTACGAGACGGTCATGATGATGACCGCCGAGGGAATAGGCCAGTCCACCTGTATCGGCGTGGGAGGAGACATGATCCCCGGATCCACCTTTGCGGATCTGCTCCCGGATTTCGAGGCCGATCCCGAAACAAGGGCCGTGGTCCTTATTGGTGAAATCGGCGGCAGCGAGGAAGAAATAGCGGCGGAGTACATCAAGGCCCGCATGACCAAGCCCGTGGTGGCCCTTATCGCGGGAAAGAACGCGCCCAGGGGCAAAAACATGGGCCATGCCGG
>JAISDG010000193.1 GCA_031265015.1 Spirochaetaceae bacterium
GGCCCTCAACATCCTGTTTCGGGCCTCCGGGCGCCTTCGTCCGCTTCCGGCAGCATCCATGCTGCCTTTTCCTCCCTCCGGTCGGCGCGGACTACGGCAAAACGCTGCGCGTTTTGCCCTCCGGCGGGGTGCAGGGGTCGGACTTGCTTGCAAGTCCGAGGTGCCCCTGCCGGGGCGTTGCGGGGCAGAGCCCCGCAGAGGGGGGAGCGGAAGCCCGCAGGGCTGGAGCGTGGGGGGAGGCTTCCCCCTCCTTGGCTGTATACGCGCGCTTGCGGTAACGCCGCTTCAATTCGTAAACAGCGCCAGCAATACCTGAAACCCGCCCATCAGCGCGCCCAGAATGGCCCCGAATACGTTTATCCATTTTAATTGATTAGCCATTACGTCCAGCACGATGTGTTCCACCTCTATCATGTCCAGGGAATCCACGCGCTCGGAGACCAGGGTCCTGACGTTGATGGTGGACAGGAACTCCTCTATCCGGCGGGAAACCATGCCGAGAAGGCGCTCCCCGATATAGGCGTCCAGGCGCTCTTTCCTCCGGCCGTCAAGCGCGAGAAAAGCCGAAAGCGGCGTGTCCCGGTGGAGGTCGAGGAAGCGGTTCACCGCGCGGCCGGCCGCTTCCTCAAAGCCCGCGCCGCCGTCCGGTTTAAGCAGGCCGCGTATACGGGGGATCAGCGCTTCGGCGTCCCCCGCGCCCAGCGTCCTGATCAGATCCCCCAGGGACATACCGAAAAAGCCGGACGCCAGGGACGAAACAAGCCGGCTTACCGTTTCAAGGGATGAGCCGGCGTCACCGGCCATCAGGGAACGCAGCGCCTCTTCCGCAAAAGCGGTGATCCGCTTCCGCATGGAGGCGTCGGAAAGGAGGGAGTCAAGCTGATCGATGAGGTCGTCGATGATTTCGCTCATGCGCTCGCTCAGGGTTATGTCGTATTGGCCGGCGGAAACGAAAAAGCGCTGCAACGAGGAGAGCTTCAGGATGGCGCTGCCGAGGAAAACGCGGCCCTGTACTTCCAGTTCCCGGTGGACCTCTTTTTTCATGAGGAAGCGGACAAGGCGGCGCGTCAGGGCGGGATACGCGGCGTCCAGGGCGGACGCGGCGTAACGGCCTATATGGGGCGCCTGGGACGCGAGGGTCTCCCGGACGGCGCTTTTGAGGTTTTCCTCCAGGGCCCCGCCGCGATCCCCGCCCAAAAGCTCCCCGACGGTAACTTTCGCGTTTTCCCCGTAACGGAGGAGGGAGACCAGGAAGGAATCCAGAAGCGCGTTGAAGCCGGGGGAGCGGAGGAAATCCCGGAAGACGGGAGCCAAAAGCGAGGCCGTCTCCCGGTTCCCTTCCAGGAGGCCCCCCAAAGGGCTTTCCAGCGCCCGGGTTGTGTACCGCGCTATCGCGGCGTTTACGCCGGCCCTGACGTCTTCCCGCAGGAGGCGTTCCCGCAGGATTTCCGGCGTCAGGAGCTGGCGCTCCACCATGGCGCCTATGCTGTCCGCCAGTTTGTGCCGCTCCCGGGGGAGGACGCCGGGGGTAAAGGGCACTTTGACGCCCAGGAACCTGACGGGTTTGAGGGGGCGGAACAGCATTTTTATGGCAACCGCGTTGGTAACGTATCCGATGAGGGCCCCGACTATCAGCGGGACAAAACAAGTGATAAAAACGTTCATGGAAGCAGGGATCCCACGGCGGTTCTGGCTTTGGCCTCGCTGTCGTAGACCTGAATCACGTCCTCCCTGAGCCATCCCTGCGAGCCGCCGCCGACAAAAACCCAGGATTCCGTAAGGTCGCCGCTGCTCACCAGGCGGCGTTCCAGAACCTCCACAAGGGCGCTCTTCCGGAGATACCCCAGGGAGAAACCCAAAGCGCTGGGCTCGGATACCACGTGGGTATAGGATACGCTTATGACGCCGTAGCCTATCACGGGGCGGGAAAGAGGAGGCGTTGGGGGCGGGAGTATGGTGTTACCCGGGCTTTCCGCGTTCCCCGTGAAAACCGGTTTGCCGCCGCAGGAAGCAAAAACCATAACACAAAGCAGGAAGAGAACTTGACTATAGTAAATGATACCGCTTATTCTCATAACATGAGGAATATACCTTTTTTTTGGGTTTTGGTCATCGTCTCGGCCGGCTTTCTGGCAGCTCCCCCCGCAGTTCAGAAGGTATATTCGCAAGACAAGCCCCGGCTTGTCTCGTCGGCAACTTTCCGGACGGGTTTTCTCTACGGGAAATCCCAGGAAGTAGTCTATGCCGCTTACGACTCATCCCGGTTTTTAAGCGAGTTACTGTGGGATCATACCCCGCTGTTCTATCTCGGGGCCGAAGCGTCCTTTTCCCGGGCCAGGCTTTTTAAGAGCGTTGGGCTGTTCGCGAACCTCGCGTTCAATGCCGGCGTCCCTTTGCCTTTATCCTCCGGCATAATGGAAGACCGGGACTGGGAGGGGACCGACAACGCGCTGGACAAGTACTCCGCTCACGAGAGTTTCTCCCGCATAGCGCTGTTCGGGGACGCCGATCTGGGGCTATCCATACCCCTCCGGTTTCAGGATGAAGACATGGCCTTCCTGAAAATATACGCCAACTTTTCCTATATGTATTTCACCTGGGATGCCTACAACGGGTATACCCAGTATCTCCTGAATAATCCCAACTATACGGTCTGGGATTCTTCCATGCCCAAAACAATGTTTCGCGGGCAAGCCGTCTCTTATCAGCAGCAATGGTTTTTGTTTTCCCCGGGAATAGGGGTTGATTTTCCGATAGGGTCCCTTTGGTCCATAGGCATTTCTTTCCAGATAAGTCCCGTGATCTGGACCTTCGCGGTCGATGATCACGTCAACAGGAATAAACAATTCGAGGACATACTATTCGGCGGGATCTTTATGGAACCGGGGCTTGACGTGGTTTTTTCCCCAAACAAGCGGTTTGCCTTTTCAGGCGGCGTTTCCTACCGGTTTATTGAGGGAACCCGGGGCGCAAGCCGCGAACGGGAAATGTTGAACGGCGAACCCGACGGAGACTTTTCAATATGGTCGGGAAACAGCGCCGGCGCGGGCTATAAAGCCCTGAATACACGGCTAGGCATGCAGGTGTTTTTCTAGTTCCGGGAGCAGCTTCCTGTCCGAATCGGCAAAATCCAGCGCGGCGATTGACGGCGGGGAGACCCATTTCCATTCGGTATGCTCCGAAAGGACAAAATCGCGGCTTTCCGGATAGACCCGGTATGCCCGCAGGACCCTGCTTTTTCCGTGATGCGTAAACGAAGCGCTTCCCACAAAAGAACCGACCCGGACGCTTACGCAGAATTCCTCCCTGAATTCCCGAATCAGCGCGTCCCGATCGGATTCCCCTTCTTCCACCTTCCCGCCCGGGAATTCCCACTTTTCACCCAGGTCGCCTCCGGGGATACGCCGGGCAACGAAGACTTTGCCGTCTTCAACCGCTATGCCGGCGACAGAATACCGTGTGGCGGGCATCTAGAGGAGAAGTACCGAGGGGAAGAGGAAGTGCAGGGCCGCCGAAGCGATGGCGATAATCCCTATCCACTTTTTATTGCGTTTCAGAAACAGGGCAAGTTTATCCGCCTTTTCCGTGCTCAGCTCCGAGCGGCTGTTGTAATACTCAAAAACCAGGAGAAATCCCACCCCAAGGCCGACAAGGGCGGGAACAAGATCCCCAACAACCGGTATGTCCCCCTTTGTGACGGACAGGAGCTTGAGCAGCCCCGTAAGCATGGTTAATATCCCCAACACAAGGCGGACGGTGGCGTTCCGGAAAGAAAACTTAAGGCCCGTGTCCAGGGAAGTTTCGGCTTCGTCGTGTTCAATACCGAGGACATACCCCGTAACACCGTTAAAAAAAATAGACAAAAAATAGAATTGAATCATGATTATTGAGTATAGCATGCTTCTTTAAATTTATAAAGGGAGCACACCCTGCTTCTTTGGAAGTAGACGCATACCGTAAGACCGGGGTAAACTGATTTTATGAATCAGGATCAAGTGAAGGCTCTTTTGCTTTCTATAGAAGACGCGCCGCTGGATTTTCAGGTTATCTTTTCGGGGAAAAAAAGCGGCAAGGTGAACGGCCTCTACAAGCCGGAAAGCCGGGAAATCATTATCCATAACCGGAATTTTAACGACGATAACCTCCTCATTTATACGGCCATACACGAGTATGCCCACCACCTCCACGCCTGTTCCCGGGGCGGCACGCTTTCGGCGCGGTCCCATACGGCGGAATTTTGGGCCATACTCCACGGCCTCCTGGAAAAAGCGGAGGGTCAAAGCGTCTACAAAAACGTGTTTGCCAACGCCCCGGAATTGACGGCGTTGACCGAAACCATCCGCGATCAATGCCTGAAGGAGAACGGAAACCTCGTAAAAGAGCTGGGCAGGCACCTCCTGCGGGCCCATGAAATCTGTACCGCCATCGGCGCCCGGTTTGAGGATTATATCGACCGGGTACTCTGCATCCCCCGTCTCGCCGCCACCACGGCCATCAAGATGTATCAGTATAACCTCAATTCCCAGGTTGGCTCGGACAACATGCGGTTCCTGGCGGGTATCAAAAACGACGGGGAACGCCTGGCCGCGGAACAGGCCCTTATCAAGGGCAAGAGCCCGGACGCCGTAAAAGTCGCGGTCCACGGCGGCCACGCGGCGTTTCCCTCGGAGCCCCTCACGGAGGAAGACCAGCGCTCCCGCCTGGAAAAGGAAAGGCGCCGCCTGGAGCGGACCATCGCCTCCCTCACCAAACGGCTTGGCGAAGTAACGGAAGAGCTGGAAACGCTGTAGGGCTCAAA